>JAAUOI010000015.1 GCA_012036375.1 Allobrachymonas sp.
GTTACACCCCATGAATCCAAATTTGGCAAGCACTTACGCTGAGTAGTTCAGGTGTTGACTGAAATTAGAAACTGGACGCACTGACGGCACTGAGACTCAACTTGATCACCAATTTCTAGGCGACTCATTCCCAGCGTGCATAAGGTAATCGAGTCCATGGCTTGACAGTGATTGAGTTTCAATGATCTTAAATGTGTACGCTGAACCGCGAAATTTGGATGCGCCGCAGTCGAATTGAAAGCCCAAATCGGCGACACGACGAATCCGCGGGAGCAAAGCACCACAATAGCCAAGCTAGTTACGTCCATTATTTCTCTTCGTTGTTGCAAGACTGCAACAAGCGCCTGGGCTAGGTCGCCTACAGTTTCTAAGACTTAGGTACACGCCTTGCTGTAGCACGCGCTTTGCAGCCAATAATGCATTGCAAAGCATCATGCGTGTTGATGCTCGCATTCAAGGCCAACCGTTGACTTCAATCCTCAAAGATTTCTCTGTCTCAGCCGCAACCGCTGGTTTTGTGGCGGTATTGGTCGGTTTCACCAGCTCGGTCGCCATCGTTTTTTCAGCAGCCTTGGCATTCAAAGCCACGCCAGAGCAACTGACCTCTTGGATGTGGGCTTTGGGTCTAGGCATGGGCGTATGTACCTTGCTGCCTTCGCTGATCTTGCGCAAGCCCGTCATGGTGGCTTGGAGCACGCCGGGTGCGGCCGTCTTGGCCGTGGCGGGCATGGCGGGCGCGGGTGGCGCGGGCTATTCAATGAACGAGGCGGTGGGTGCGTTCATGATTTGCGCGGTGTTGATTACTTTAGCTGGAGTAACCGGCTGGTTTGAGAAACTCATGGATCGCATTCCGATGGCGATTGCGGCGGCGCTCTTGGCGGGCGTGCTGGCGCGCTTTGGCATGCAAGGCTTTGTGGCAGCGCAAACGGATTGGGTTTTGGTCGCCCTGATGCTGGTCACTTATCTGCTGGGCAAACGCTGGAATGCGCGCTATGCGGTGGTGCTGACGCTGTTAGTCGCTATTATTTTCGTAGCACTCCGCGCAGATTCTATGCCAGCTAACATCGATATTTCCTTTGCAAAACCGGTTTTCGTGATGCCTGAATTCACTCTGCAAGCCGCCATCAGCCTCGCACTGCCGCTTTTCATCGTCACCATGGCTTCGCAAAACCTCCCCGGTGTGGCGGCGATTCGGGCCTCGGGTTTTCAGTTGCCGCTGTCAAAGATCATCAGCATGACGGGCGTGGCCACCTTTTTACTCGCGCCGTTTGGCGGTTTTGCGCTCAATTTAAGCGCCATCACTGCCGCGATTTGCATGGGCAAAGAGGCGCATCCCGATCCTGACAAGCGTTACATCGCGTCGTCGGTCTGCGGCATGATTTACATCTTCATCGGTTTGTTTGCCAGCATCGTGACTGCACTGCTCACCGCCTTCCCCAAAGAATTGATTGCGGCGATTGCTGGCTTGGCCTTGCTGGGCACGATTGCTGGCGGCTTGGCGACGGCTTTGCAAGAAGAAAAACACCGCGATGCCGCCATCATCACCTTCCTCGTCACGCTCAGCGGCGTGACGCTGGCGGGCATTGGCGCAGCCTTCTGGGGCGTTGTGGCGGGCAGCTTGGCGCTGTTTGTGCAAAACTATCGCGCTTCAACGCCTTAATTCAAGCCAACAAGCGCCACCATGCACCTCCTTTTCATCGCCGATCCGCTCGAATCCTTCAAAACTTACAAAGACAGCACCTTCGCCATGATGCGCTCAGCGGCGGCGCGTGGGCACACGCTGAGCGCCTGCGAGCCTAAAGACATCATGTGGCAAAGCGGCGGCTTCGTGACGGCCTATGTACGCGACATTTCTCTCACCGGCGAGTTAGATCACTGGTTCACCGCAGCACAAGCCAAACCGGACGAGCGAGCCGCCCTGCTCAAAAACTTCGATGCGGTCATCATGCGCAAAGACCCGCCGTTTGACAGCGAGTATTTCTACGCCACGCATCTACTGGAGCAGGCCGAGCGTGAGGGCGCGAAAGTCTTCAACCGCGCCCGCGCCCTGCGCGACCATCCTGAAAAACTGGCGATTATGGAGTTCCCGCAATTTCTCTCGCCCACGCTGGTGACGCGCGATGCTTCAGACATCAAGCGCTTTCATGCAGAGCATCACGACATTATTTTGAAGCCGCTCGATGGCATGGGCGGCGCAGGTATCTTCCGCGTCACATCAGATGGCCTGAACTTGGGCGGCATCATCGAAACCCTCAACAAAGACGGCGCGCAAACCGTCATGGTGCAAAAGTTCATCCCCGCGATTGAGCAGGGCGACAAGCGCATTTTGGTGATCAATGGCGCGCCTGTGCCTTTCAGCTTGGCGCGGATTCCGCAAGGCGGCGAGGTGCGCGGCAATTTAGCGGCAGGTGGCAAAGGCGTGGCGCAACCGCTGACGATGCGCGACAGAGAAATTGCCGAACATATTGGCCCCATTCTTGCCAAACGCGGCCTGTTTTTAATCGGTCTCGATGTCATCGGCGATCAGCTCACTGAAATCAACGTCACCAGCCCCACCTGCTTCCAAGAAATCACCCAGCAAATGGGTTGGGATGTGGCGCGGCATTTCATAGAGCAGCTTGAATTACTACTAAAATAATAGCATTCCGCACACATTTTATGCCGGCTACAGGCCGATTTGGCTTAAAAATAAGCCTTTGCACGCCATGACTCTTCTCTCCAACAGACTTGGCTTACAGGTGAGCAAGCCCCACGGCCTCCGTTAAAATTCAGACCAGTTACCAAGCAGTTACAAAACTGGCCGCCCGAATTTTTTACTATCCCCGGAGTTATCGCTATGCCACTCGTCTCCATGCGCGAGCTGCTCGACCACGCAGCTG
Organism: Allobrachymonas sp.; assembly: GCA_012036375.1. Lineage (GTDB taxonomy): Bacteria > Pseudomonadota > Gammaproteobacteria > Burkholderiales > Burkholderiaceae_C > JANMDU01. The sequence goes on from JAAUOI010000015.1 coordinate 2,880, forward strand.
CCAACCAGTACGGAATCCCCGCCTTCAACGTCAACAATTTGGAGCAAGTGCAAGCCGTGATGGAGGCGGCCAAAGAAGTGGGCGCACCCGTGATCTTGCAGGCCAGCGCAGGCGCGCGCAAGTATGCCGGCGAGCCCTTCATCAAGCATTTGATCCAAGCGGCGATTGAGCAATACCCCACGATTCCACTCGTGATGCACCAAGACCATGGCCAAAGCCCCGATGTCTGCCAAGGCGCGATCAATTTGGGCTTTAGCTCGGTGATGATGGATGGCAGCTTAGAGGCTGACGGCAAAACCATTGCCAGCTACGACTACAACGTCGATGTCACCCGCAAAGTGGTGGATATGGCGCATCAACTAGGCGTCACCGTCGAAGGCGAGCTCGGCTGCTTAGGCTCTCTGGAGACCATGCAAGGGGACAAAGAAGACGGCCACGGCACAGATGCGGTCATGACACGCGAGCAACTGCTCACCGACCCCGAGCAAGCCGCCGATTTCGTCAAGCGCACTCAGCTCGATGCCTTGGCCATTGCCATTGGCACGAGCCACGGTGCCTACAAATTCACCCGCAAGCCCACAGGCGACATCCTCGCCATCGAGCGCATCAAAGAAATCAACCGCCGCCTGCCCAACACCCATCTCGTGATGCACGGTTCATCCTCTGTGCCGCAAGATTTGCTCGCGCAGATCAATGCGTATGGCGGCAAGATGAAAGAAACCTACGGCGTGCCGGTCGAAGAAATTCAAAAAGCCATTCAATTTGGCGTGCGCAAGATCAATATCGACACCGACATTCGCCTGGCCATGACCGGTGCCGTACGCAAATTCTTGGCGGAAAACCCCGACAAATTCGATGCCCGCGAATGGCTCAAGCCCGCCCGCGCCGCCGCGCAAGCGATCTGCAAACAGCGCTACATCGAGTTTGGTTGCGAAGGCCAAGCCGGCAAGATCAAGGGCGATACGCTACAAGTGGTGGCAGCAAAATATGCCAAGGGCGAGCTCGCGCAAGTCGTGCATTAAACTCCCGATTTTTCGGAGCGATTGATTCATGGGAAAGCCAATGAAGTGGGTGGCGGTACTTGGGGTATTGCTGTTGGCCGCTTGTGCGACTCCATCGGTGGATGATTTCAAACAACAGATGATCCCCAATTCGCAGATTCAAATCCAAGATCGTTTTGACACGCGAGAAATCAACGTAGAAAGCTATGCTGCAGAGGTTGTACGATGTTTTCCCGAAGTCAAAATAGATGCATCTAGGACTGAGAGTATCCAAAAAGCTCTGGATAATGCGTAAGACTTTATTCAAGCGTACGGCCATATTGCAACGCCAAGACTGTTCGCGTTTTACAAAAATCAGGCTTGGTGTATGCCCTACAGCGAGGGTGGCTGGCCCATATTGGCTGGCGAAGTGTTGCAATACACCGTTGATCCAATTGGCCCGTCTCCTGCCGTCATTGCTGAGTGGAATCGCCAAATTGTGCTGCGCTTGGCCACAGTGGGCGAAAGTGCGAGTGGCTTACAACATGCCGGATAACCGACACGCCGTGCTCGTGACCTATTGGCTCGGCAGGAAATTTCCTCGCTCTGAACTTCATTATCGGCATCAGCAACGTATACGCGGCACTTGGGAGCATGAACATCTTGACTTGCAATTCACCCATGTACAGTTGAAAGATATTAAAACCGTCAAATGGGGTGAGGGCACGGTTAAACCTAACCCCATCGCACATCGCTACCATCATTTGCCCCGCTGAATATTCCGTCTTGCATACAAAGCAGGTAAGCATACGCGGCACAATCGAGCTATGCAATCGGCACTTCACACCTCATCCCTGACCAACCTCCCTCTCCTCGCACGCGGCAAAGTGCGCGATAACTATGCCGTAGGCGACGACCGTATTTTGATGATCGCCTCAGATCGGCTCTCAGCCTTCGATGTGATCATGGGTGAGCCGATCACGGGCAAGGGCATTTTGCTCACACAAATGGCGCTGTTTTGGTTTGGCAAACTCTCACACCTTTGCCCGAATCATTTAACCGGCGAAGATCCACTCTCTGTTGTCGCCGAGGCTGAGAAGCCCGCAGTGCAAGACCGCTCCATGCTGGTCAAACGGCTCAGGCCTGTGATGATTGAAGCCGTGGTGCGCGGTTATTTGGCGGGTAGTGGTTGGGCCGAGTATCAGGCAACGCAGTCGGTCTGCGGCGTGAAGCTGCCCGCAGGCTTGAAGAATGCGAGCAAACTGCCCGAGCCGATCTTCACGCCAGCCGCCAAAGCCGCAGCGGGCGAGCATGATGAAAATATCACTTTTGAGGCAGCAGCCGGCATGATTGGTGATGAGTTAGCTATAAAAATAAGAGCAATCAGTGTCGCACTTTACCAAGCTGCCGCAGATTTTGCGCTGACCAAAGGCATCATCATTGCCGACACCAAATTTGAATTCGGCCTGGATGCAGATGGCACACTCGTACTCATGGATGAAGTGCTCACGCCAGACAGCTCCCGCTTTTGGCCGGCTGAAACCTACGAGGCGGCTTTCCGAGCTGGCAACAATCCTCCGAGCTACGACAAGCAATTTGTGCGAGATTGGTTAGAACAAGCGCAGGTGCAAGGCAAGCCGTGGAACAAGCAAGCACCCGCGCCGCGTTTGCCTGCTGAGGTGATTGAAAAGACCGCTGCCAAATACCGTGAAGCGCTTGAGCGATTGACCGCTTGAGGTGCTCTGTCTGAGCGGCGGTGTTAACCGGTTTTGATCGACGGTTTTTTAGTCCGCCGTTTTGCCCAAATACTGCGCCGAAGTCACGCCCATCGACACATAAATACTCGTCACCGCCTCCATGCCGATGTCAGTGGGCTCGACCCAATCAGGCGGCACATAGAGCAAACCCCCGCCCACGGGCACGGGCGCGGTAGGCACGAGCACAGCGAGGTATTGCTGACCGTTGATGGTGACAGGATGCGGTGTGGACAGGAATCCCAGCACAGCGGTGCCAATTTTGGTCGAGGCGCTCTCAGAAGTTGCACCCCCGTGCGCCGATGGTTTGCCGCCAAAGTGCAGCCACACTGGGGTCATGGATTTCAGCTCATCGCCTTCTTTGCGGGCAAACAAGCCCACGAGTTTTTGCGCCACATCGTAGATCGTGCGCACCACAGGGATGCGCAGCACAATGCCATTGATGACTTTGGCCGCCCCGCGCTGCAAACCCGCCTCTGTCAGTAAGCCAATGGCATAAACAATCACGATCACCAGCAGCACGCCCAGCGCATAACCCAGCAATTCAGACTCTGTCACCCCCAGACCCACCGAAGTGAGCAATTGCCCCACGCCGCTTCCAGGCCCCAAGTATTTCGAGAGAAATTGCAGCACCCAAGTCAGCAGCAGCAAAGTAGCTGCCAGCGGCAATAAAGCGAGCAAACCGGTGATAAAGGTGCGAATGGGGTGTTTGAGGCGAATCAGCATAGTGCCTAAGCATAGCGGATGGCTCGGTGTGAAATGGATCGTTGAGCCAACGTGCGCGTCAACCCATGCACTATAAAAACAATAGCATTCTGCGCAGATTCTATGCCGGCGAATGCCCAAAAACGCTTCAAAAATACGTTAAATACCCGTCTCATAGCCCCGCGCATAAGCCTCCAGCCCGAGCGCCATCACTTGCGCGATTTGTTCGCCCACTTCTTGGTTCAGCTCCCGCTGCGCTTGGCGCACCGCCTGCTCAAGCGCGGCCAGCCATTGCAAGCCCAGTGGCGTAAAGCGCACAAGTTTTGCGCGAGCATCCAGCGCATCGGCCTCGCGTTGCACAATACCCCAAGCCTCGCATTCGCTCACCAGGGTCGTCATGGCTTGTTTGCTCATGCCGGCGCGTTGCGCGAGCGTGGTGAGGCGTGTGCCGGTGGGGTCGAGATGGCGTGTGATGTGAAGAATAGCCGCGCTGATCTTTCCTCGCGCGGCGAGGTTGGCCAACTGCAAGGGCGCATCCGCGCTGTGCGCCATCAGCTCCTGCACACGGCCATCAAAACGGCGCAGCGCTTCGCCCAACAAGCGCCCCATGTGCGTGCTGCGCCAAGCGTCTGTGGCTTGTTGGAGCGCCTGCGGTAGTGCATTTTCCATACTTCATTTTAGTCATATAAACTGACTAATATTTCTATTGATTCATTAATACTGTACGATTACAGTACTGCTCAAGCCAACAGTTATTTGATTCACCCAATGAAGAAGAATTCTGATGGAGCGAATACTAACTTTCATTTAATACTAGGAAAATCAATCATGGACGCACAAGTTAAAGGCACAAAAATCGAAGCCGCAGCCAATGAAAAGGCCAAAGCCCTGCAAGCCGCTCTCGCGCAAATCGAAAAGCAATTTGGCAAAGGCTCGATCATGAAGCTGGGCGAAGGTGAGGTGATTGAAGACATTCAAGTCGTCTCTACCGGCTCGCTGGGTTTGGATGTGGCACTGGGCGTTGGCGGCCTGCCACGCGGTCGCGTGATTGAGATTTATGGCCCAGAATCGAGCGGCAAAACCACGCTCACGCTGCAAGTCGTGGCCGAGATGCAAAAGCAAGGCGGCACCTGCGCCTTCATTGATGCCGAGCATGCGTTGGATATTCAATACGCGCAAAACCTTGGCGTGAATCTGCAAGACATGCTGATTTCCCAGCCCGATACTGGCGAGCAAGCGCTGGAAATTGTGGACAGCCTCGTGCGCTCCGGCGCGGTCGATTTGATCGTGGTGGACTCTGTGGCCGCGTTGACTCCCAAGGCTGAACTCGAAGGCGAAATGGGCGACAGCTTGCCCGGCCTGCAAGCCCGCCTGATGAGCCAAGCGCTGCGCAAGCTCACCGCCACGATCAAGAAAACCAACTGCATGGTGATCTTCATCAACCAAATCCGCATGAAGATCGGCGTAATGTTTGGAAGCCCTGAGACAACCACCGGCGGCAATGCGCTGAAGTTCTACGCTTCTGTGCGCCTCGATATCCGCCGCACCGGCACGATCAAGAAAGCCGAGGTGGCGATTGGCAACGAAACCAAGGTCAAAGTGGTGAAAAACAAAGTCAGCCCGCCGTTCAAAGAAGCGCACTTTGACATCATGTTTGGCGAAGGCATCTCCCGCTTGGGCGAGATCATCGACATGGGCGTCGAAGCCCGCATCATCGAGAAAAGCGGCGCGTGGTATGCCTACGGCGGCGAAAAAATCGGCCAAGGGCGGGATAACACGCGCGAGTTTTTGAAAGAAAACAAAGCGCTGGCGTTTGAGATTGAAAACAAGATTCGTGAGTCGCTGAAGATTTCTTTGCTGCCGGCTGAGATGGGTGAGGGTTAAAACTGCACATAAATCGCAAGACAGCGTTCTCACACAAAATGTATCCCCCATAATCTTTGCTGGAGATACAAAATGCGAGTACTAGATTTATTTGCGGGCGCAGGCGGCTTCAGTCTTGGCTTTCATATGGCGGGGCATGAGGTCGTCGGCGCTTTAGAAACGGATGCATGGGCATGCGACACCTTTAGGTTCAATCACCCTGAAGCCCTCGTTTGGAAGCAGGATATTTCAAAAGCCAGTGATGCAGACATCGTAGAAAAATATGCCGACTTAAGCCCAGACATCATCATCGGCGGTCCACCATGCCAAGGATTTTCAATTGCCAACCGAAAAGCTGGCGACCCAAAAGATCCGCGCAACTCATTGTTCAAGGATTTTGTGCGCATTGGTAGCCTACTCAGGCCACAAGTGATGATCATGGAGAACGTGCCCAATTTGCTAACTGCCAAAACTGCTCAGGGCGAGCAAGTGATTGACATCATTTGCAGAGCACTTGAGGCACTTGGCTTTTGTGTATATTGGAAGGTTTTGCAAGCCAAGGATTTCGGCGTTCCACAAACCAGAACGCGATTATTCGTAGTAGCGAGCCGCACAGCACTAGCGCAACCATTCCCAGAACCTACACATCGCACCAACGCTGGCATGGATTTGTTCAGCGCTGAGGATTTACTACCTTGCCCTACGCTTTGGGAGGCGATTTCTGATTTGCCGCCGCTGGAGGCTGGTCAAGGTGCAGAGGAACAATCCTATGGCGGTAAAGCACAAACAGACTATCAGCGCATGATGCGCGGCAACACCAAAACCCTCTATAACCATAAAGCCATGAATCATTCCAAAAGAATGGTTGAACGTTTTGCAAGCATGGCATGCGGACAATCAGTCAGCGATGTGCCTGAGCACTTACGGCCACGCAAGCGCAACAGCACGGAAACCTCAGAAAAACTCTACGATCAAAATAATCGGCGTATGCATCCAGACCGGCCTTGCAATACCGTACCGGCATCTTTTTATGCGAACTTTGTGCATCCATTCCAGCACCGTAATTTCACAGCACGCGAAGGCGCTCGTATTCAATCATTCCCCGATTGGTTTCGATTCTTGGGCAAACCGACCGTGGTCAGTCACATGCTGCTGGCCAGAGAAGGCCGCACCGATGAAAAGTATTTGTGCCAATACAGTCAGATAGGAAACGCCGTCCCACCATTATTGGCTATGGCTGTCGCAAGAAATTTGCAACTACAACTGCAAGGAGAAAAAAATGTACGTACACGGGGACAATCTAGAGCAAAAAGAAAATCACCCGAGCAAATATCAGGATAAGGAGTCCAAGAGATATTTACGCGAAATAAGAAAGCGCTACGACGCTTGGAGACAAGACAATATAAGGCTTAAAGGCCCAATTCAAATATCCAGCGAAAGTGATATTGCGCTCTGCCAAATGCGTACAAAGCTGCTAAACGACTACAAGGATTTCCTTGATCAGCAACATTTCGCAGAGAAGTTCGACTCGCGCTCCAACCTCCACTCGTCCGTACTGGAGGAGTTTATGTATTATCTTTTTCAGGATTTGGTGGCATCGATTTCTACCGACGCCTTGATCGGCAAGTCACATACTTTTAAAGACTTGTTTATCCGAGCTAATAGCTTCAGAAATATGTTGGATGCTCCGCAAATAAAAATTGAGAAAAAAGATCACGACTTCGCAATTGGTACGCGACTTGAAGCTCAGTTCCAAACTAAATCCTCAACCGAAGCGCAAAAGGAAAATTGGGACATCCCAGCGATAGCGATTGAATGCAAGACTTATTTAGACAAAACAATGCTTCAAGATGCCTCTACGGCAGCCGAACAACTGAAGCATAGAAATCCAGAGGCAATGTATGTGGTGGTGACCGAATGGCTAAAACTCACCGAGTCGGTAAATTTACGAAAATTCAAAATTGATCAGATCTACGTCCTCAGAAAACAAAAAAATACTGATCGAGAGTATCGATACGCTGCAACTTACCAGAAGAACCCCATCTATTCAGATGTTGTTTATCAGCTTTTTGACGATGTCAGAAAGTTTTTAACCGAACCTTGGGAAGGCGCAATCAGTCACGGCTTGAGCAAAGGTGTTTTGCTGTAGTTGTCTACATGTTCGCGCAGCAACAAATCTCTCTCAAAGGCCGCGCCCTCCGAGCGCTGGCTGGGCGGGAGTATTCGCGGGTGGAATTGGAGCGCAAGCTGGGTAGTTTTGAAGAAGCGCCGGGGCAGCTGGCCGCCTTGCTTGATGAGCTGCAAGCCAAAGGTTTTTGGATGATCAACGTGCAGCCGATGCCCTTTGCGCATCGCCGAGGTCAAAACTCGGTAGCGCTCGGGTGGTGGCCGAGATGAAAGCGCGCGGCATTGACAGCGAAGCCATCGCCCAGACCGCCACGAGCTCAAAGCCACCGAGCTGGCGCGCGCCCGCGAGGTGTGGCGCAGAAAGTTTGGCGAGCCCGCCACAGAGGCCGCCGAAAAGTCCAAGCAGATGCGTTTTTTAATCGCTCGCGGCTTCTCCGCTGAGATTATTCGCCGTGTGGTGGCAGGTGTTGACGATTTGCCCGAGGATTGAATTTACTCCTAATAAGTGAGCACTCCGCGCATATTTGATGACGGCTAGGAGTCTGAACTGCAAAATTTACTCCAGCTTCGTCTCAAATCCCAATTCCACATCACAAGCGGCCTGCCCGCCGCGAATACCCCAATGCTCAAATGGCTCTTCGCGCAAGCTGATCAGTACATGATCCTCAGGAATCGCCGCCTCACATTGCGCCAACTGCGCCACGATGGCGCGATACAGCCTGCGCTTGACCTCCAAGCTGCGCCCCGGAAACATCGCGATCTCCACCACCGTGCGCTTGTTGGGTTCAGTCAAAGCAGGCGAGGTGATCATTGATGCGGTGCATGCGCCGTGAGCATGACGTTGCGGTCCGTTTCGGGCAGTGTGAGCGTGGTCAGCAACGCAGTTTGCACCGCTTCGATGATCGAGACTTCTTGCGCGGGGGTGTAAGCGCGGCGGGTGTGGATGGTGGTCAATGGCATGATGCGCTCAGTGTGGCAGCAGCCGCGCCTTGGTTTGATGCAAAGTTGGATGCGTTTGACAAACGTACATGCATCAATGTCACGTCATCTGGGGTTTCCGGACCTACTTTTAAAGCAAAATTGGCCACTGGCCGGCATAGAATGTGCGCCGAATGCTATACTTTTAGTAGTATTTAGAAACTTGATTTATACGGTTCTACCCTCTTGAATTCCCCTGCGCAAATCCTGCACGATGTGTTTGGCTACTCCGAGTTTCGGGGGCGGCAAGCGGAGGCTATTGATCAGGTGCTCTCGGGCGGTGATGCCTTGGTGCTGATGCCCACAGGCGGCGGCAAATCCCTGTGCTATCAAATTCCGGCGATCGCGCAGCATCGCGCGGGGCGCGGCGTGTGCATTGTGGTCTCGCCGCTGATTGCGCTGATGCACGATCAGGTGGGCGCGTTGCATGAGTTGGGCATTACCGCAGCGTTTCTCAATTCCACGCTCGATTCGCAAGCGGCAGGCGAGGTGGAGCAGCGCTTGCTCAAAGGCGATTTGGCGCTGCTTTATGTGGCGCCCGAGCGCCTGAACACGCCGCGCTTTCTGGCGCTGCTGCAATGCTTGTATGAGCAGCAACTGCTGAGCTTGTTTGCGATTGACGAGGCGCATTGCGTGAGCCAGTGGGGGCATGATTTCCGGCCGGAATATCGCTCGCTGACTCTCTTGCATGAGCGCTACCCGACCGTGCCGCGCCTGGCGCTCACGGCCACCGCCGATGAACTGACACGCGGCGACATGATCGAGCGCTTGCAACTGCAAGGCGCAGCGCAGCTGGTGAGCAGCTTTGATCGCCACAATATCCGCTACCGCATCACCGAGAAAACCGATCCGCGCAAACAACTGCTGCGCTTCATTGAAGATGAGCACGAAGGCGAAGCCGGCATCGTGTATTGCCAATCGCGCAAAAAGGTGGAAGAAACGGCCGCTTGGTTGCAAAGCGAGGGCATTCGCGCTCTGCCGTATCACGCGGGCATGGACTTCACGCAGCGCATACGCAACCAAGATGCGTTTTTGCGTGGCGATGCGGCGGAGGGCACTGCCGTGGTGATGACGGCAACAATAGCCTTCGGCATGGGCATCGACAAACCCGATGTGCGCTTTGTGGCGCACCTTGATTTGCCCAAAAACGTCGAAGGCTATTACCAAGAAACTGGCCGCGCGGGGCGCGACGGCCTGCCCGCCGATGCTTGGATGACTTATGGCCTGCAAGACGTGGTCAACCAGCGCCGCATGATTGACGAGAGCCCCGCGAATGACGACTACAAAACCGTCATGCGAGGCAAGCTTGATGCGCTGCTGGGCTTGGCCGAGGCTACCGATTGCCGCCGCGTGCGATTGCTACATTACTTTGGCGAAACCCTGCGTGATGGCAACGGCGATGGCGGTGGCCAGCCCACCTATTTTGCGGCGCATGTGACAACTGCCTCACACCCGCCAAAACTTGGGACGCCACGCAAACCGCGCAAAAGCTGCTCTCATGTATTTACCGCGTGCAGCAAGCCAGCGGCATCAGCTTTGGCGCGGGGCACATCATTGATATTTTGCGTGGCAAAACCACTGAAAAAGTGGCGCAGTTCGCGCACGCGCAGCTCTCCACTTTCGGCATTGGCGCGGAAGTCAGTGAGCAGCAATACAAAGCCCTGCTGCGCCAATTGATTGCGCTCGGCGCAGTCAGCGTCGATGCCGAGCATTTCAATACGCTCAAGCTCGAACCGTTGGCCAAAGCCTTTCTCAAAGGCGAGCAGCGCGTATTGCTGCGTGAAGCGGCAGATCTCGCTCCTCGCAAATCGCGTCACGAGAAAACCAGCAGCAAATCCAAAACGCCCGAGAGCTTGGCCACCTTAGGCAGCGCCGCACAACAGCGCTTCGCCGCGCTCAAAGCCTGGCGAGCCGAAGTCGCCAAATCGCACAGCCTGCCTGCGTATGTCATCTTCCACGATGCCACCCTGCTGGCCATGGCCGAAGCCGCCCCGCAAAGCTTGGCCGAACTCTCAGGTATCAGCGGTCTGGGGGCGAAGAAGTTGGAGGCTTATGGTGAGGAAGTGCTGAGGCTGCTTCGCGTGGATGCTGCGGATGAGTTGCAGGCAGCTTGATAGATGGATCTCATGAGAACTGAAAAGTCCAAACAGCCGGACGCGAAAAGCGCGAAAGTTACGCGAAATTCGCAAAAGTCAGAAAATAGAAAACGCTCCCATTGGTTTTCTTTTGAATTTTTTGCGACTTTCGCGCAACTTTCGCGCTTTTCGCGTCCGGCTGTTTTGATCAACCTATCAACTCTTTTATTCATAGCATTCCCCGCTTATTCCACGCCGGCATGCAGCACTTTTGCCAAACATTTACCCAATGTAAGTCTTCAGCTGTGCCAGCAAGCGCGGCTTTTAGATTCAGGCGCTCGCTCGGTCAAAGGGCAGCCGATTTATACGCAAGATTTGCCTAAGCCTGATGCCAAGATTCGTGTCCTCGTCGTGGGCGGCATTCACGGCGACGAGCTGTCCTCAGCCTCGCTCGCGCTGCATTGGTTGCAACTGGCCAAAGAAATTCCAGCCGATGCGCATTGGCGATTCATTCCTTTGCTCAATCCCGATGGCCTCTTGATGAGCCCTGCGCGGCGCACCAATGCCAATGGCGTGGATTTGAACCGCAACTTTCCCACACCGAATTGGGAGCGCGAGGCCAAAATTTACTGGGAGCAAAAGGTCAAACGCGATCCGCGTCGTTGGCCGGGACCCAAGCCCCTGTCTGAGCCCGAATCGAAGTTTTGCACGATGAGATGGAGCGCTTCAAACCCAATCTCATCGTCAGCATCCATGCGCCCTATGGCGTGCTCGATTTTGATGGCCCCACCGCACCCCCCGCAAAATTAGGCCGCCTCTATCTCGATCAGGTGGGCATCTTCCCCGGTAGCTTGGGCAACTATGGCGGCGTTCACAAAGGCATGCCGGTGGTCACGATTGAGCTGCCTAGCGCGTTTCGCACGCCGCTGAACGCAGAGATGCGTCAGATGTGGCTCGATTTGCTGCGCTGGATGAGTGAGCGTGTGGTGAATACCAGCACGCGATCATCACCAATGCCGAAGTGATTTATCGCTTATTGACCAGCACCATACCCAGTGCTACCAACGCGAGTGCAATCACCATATTCGCCGTGATCGGCTCGCGCAGCCAAATAGCCGCGATGATGAGTGCAAACACCGGCGTCAGAAACACGAACGCACTCATCTTGGCAGCCGGATAGCGCGTGAGCATCCACATCCACACGAGATAGCTCGCAAATGCGCCCACTGCCGTTTGTAAAAAACAGCGAACCCCAAGCAAAAACAGGCAAGTTGCCCAGCTGCGGCAATCGCTCACCCATCGCCCATGACACCACGGGCAAGACTACCGCACTACACGCCAACTGGTAAAACAACATCCGCTCGGCATTCATGCTGCTCAGGCGCGTCGAGCGAATCAACACGGTCGTCCAGCCCCAAGAAGCACCAGCGAGCAAGGCCAGTGCATCACCCAAGCGCCCAGAGCCCGTCGTTTGTAAATTGCCCCACAACGCAAACACCACCGCCGCAAATGCACACGTCAAACCCAACCATTGCAATCGCCCCAAGCGCTCGCTGCGCACAAAAAGCGGCAAGAGCGCTGCCACCCAAAATGGCGAGGTATAGAGAAACACCGTCACGCGCGATGCGCTCGTGTTTTGCAAAGCCAAATAAATACAGGCAAATTCAAAAGTGAAGAATGCGCCTGCTAAGAACCCTAGCCACAAACTGCCATCGCGAACAAAAAGCGCAATGCCGCGCCATTGGCACCAGATCATGAGCAACACAGTCGCGCCCACTGCGCGAATAGCTGATTGCATCACTGGCGGCACGAACTCAATCGTCGCCTTGGCCATCACCTGCTGCAAGCCCCAAAAAAGGCAACATGCAAGCAACAGCCCATAGGCCAAGCCATCCAAATGGTTTTTACGCTGAGTTGTCATGACCGCACTATAAAGGCTGCCCTCACGTGTCGCTCAAGACGCGCGAGCAACAAACAGATCACAACGGATGCTCGGTATAAAACTTCCCGCCATGAAACAAAAGTGGCGAGCGATTCGCAACATGCGAGCAATGGAGCACTTGCCCTACAAAGATTACATGGTCACCTTCTGGGTAGCGACTCTTGGCTTGGCATTCAAACACCGCCGCGCAGCCTGGCAGCAGTGGCACACCCTGCGCATTGGCCTGCCAATCCACGCCCTCAAAGCGATGCATCAGCTTGCTCGCAAAGCGTTCGGCCAAGAGCTTTTGATCGACAGCGAGCACGTGGATCGCATAGTGTGGCGTTTGTTCAAAAGCCGCCATCGATGCCGCCTTCGTGCCCAAACTCCACAGCACCAAAGGCGGTGTAAGCGACACGGAGTTGAACGAATTGACAGTCAAGCCGATTGGCTCACCCGCCGCCGAACGTGCCGTGACAATGGTGACACCCGTGGCGAACATACCCATCGCAGCGCGAAACTGTGAGGCACTCATTGCAGTGGTTGCAGACATTGAATGCATTGCCATCAGCTGTTCGCTCGTTTTTTCAGCCAGCGCATCAGTGCACCCACTGCGGGCAACTTTTCGTATAACTCTTCCGCTGCATCCCAATAATCGCGGTGAGATTGAATGCGCCCATCACTCGCGAGTTTCAGATGTGAGCAGCCGCGCACCGTTTGCATCGTCTCAGTATCAAAGCGCTTGAAACGAAACTTGAAATCCCACACGATAAAACATTGTGATCCTTGGACAAGGGTTTCTGTCACGACAAAATGCGGCTCGTGCAGGCTCACGTACATATGCGCAAAGATGTTTTGCACTTGCGCCAAGCCACGTACTTCGTTGAACGGGTCTTTGAAGTAGGCATCCGAGGTGTAAATCTCGCCCATGCTCTCAATCGAGCTGGGTTGCATGCTTTCAAAGAAACGGGTGATGCGTTGCGTCGGCTGATCAGCTTGCGGCACACTGTCTTTGTTTGTCATGGTGGAATCATAAACCCGTGAACCGCCGCGTCATTTTGAAATACAAAGCGTCCGGTGCGCTGCGCATCAATTTGAGCCACGCCGTGAAGCGCTTGGGGAAATGCATTTCAAATTTGCCCTTTTCCCAACCTGAGACGATTTCTTGCGCGGCTTGTGCAGGCGTAATAAGCGCAGGCATATGGAAGGTGTTTTGCGAGGTCAGTGGCGTGTCCACAAAGCCCGGGTTGATCAAACTCACGCCCAAACCCTCATCGTGCAAATCAATGTACAAGGCCTCAGCCATATTGATGAGAGCCGCCTTGGTCGGGCCGTAAGCCAAAGATTTAGGCAAGCCGCGAAACCCAGCCACGCTGGAGACATAACTCAGATGCCCGCGCTTGGCCGCCAGCATGCTCGGCAATACCGCTTGCGTCACAAAAACTGCGCCGTGGTAATTCACTTGCATATGCTGCACCATCGCCGCGCTTTGCATTTCTTGCGCACGCATGGGCTGATACATGCCCGCGCAATACATCACCATATCTAAAGGACTGGCTGCCAACAGCTGGCGAGCGGCGACTTTCACCGCCGCTTCGTCTGTGGCATCCAGTGCTAGGACTTCGAGACCCGCGTGCTTTTGCGCCAGCTCAGTCAAAGCTGCTTGGCTGCGGGCAGAGACGATTACTTTCGCGCCTTTGGTATGTAACAGTTCAGCCGTCGCACGGCCAATCCCGGTGGATGCCCCCACGAGCCAGACGCGCTTGCCACGCCAGTCAGTAATTTTGGGATTGAGGCTCATGAGGTACTGCTTTGCTGAAAAATATAAAGACAGGTTTAACGTTTGCTAAACGTCACCACCAGCTCACCTAGAGTGATACCAAATTTGCTCATCGTGGCTTTGTTGATCACGACCTTGTCGTCCATCTGGTACATCCAATCATCAAACTGCACCTCGTAGACCTTACCGTCCACTGGCAGCGCAAGCGTGTAGCCCCAGCGAAACGCATTGCCGCGCTGCTCGCCTGTGCCAATGCCCACCACATCATCGGCACGGCCTTCATAACGCACCACGCCATCGCTGCCCGCCATGCGCTTCATGCGCCAAATGCGCTTTTCTTTTTTGCCATCGCTATAGACAAAGTCTTCATCCAAAATGCCCTCTTCGCCATTCCAAGAGCAATTCATGGTGACCACAAAACGCCGCGCTACTTTGCCAGCACGATCGGTGAAAATGCCCCAACCATCGACGCGGCCGTTGAAATAATTTTTCAAATCAAACAGCGGTTTTTCAGCGGCGTAATCCACCACTTGCGGGCGCGTGCCACAGCCGACCAAGGCCAAGCTAGATGCGCCAGCAGCAACCAGCAGAGCCCTGCGCGAGGGTTGAGTGAGTACGGAATGTATCGACATACAAATGACCTTTTAAGACAGTTTTGAGCCTCTAGCCGCCACAAATAGTGCGCCAGATGCTATGAATTTAAGAGCGCATGGCAGTACACAATAGGCAATGATTAAAGCCTGTAAAGCCGCTGGATCTCGCGCACCCGGCGAGTAGCCAAAAGCTTGCAGCATCGGCAGCGCCAAGCCAGCCGCCAAGGCCATATTGAATTTGTTGGCGAAATTCCACCACCCGTAATACGCGCCTTCATGCCGCTGCGCATCACCCTGAGCGGCTATCGCCCCAGTCAATAATGCGCTTGGAAAAGCCAAATCCGCACCCAATGCAATGCCCGAGAGTGCGCACACTGCGACGTAAGCCCCAATATCACCAGCGCCTAGCAGCGCCGCCCATACAAACACGGCGATCGACAGCAGCATCGAAGCCCACCAGCCCCAAGCCAAACCCCAGCGGTTAAGCAGCTTGAGCCACAAAGGAATTGCCAATGCCCCCGCAACGAAATACACGCCGAGAAACACGCCTTCCATCGCCTTAGGCGCTTGCAGTAAATCTTGTACGAAGAACAGCACCAAAGTCGCCGGTACGGCACTGGCCACCCCATTGAGCACAAAGATCGCCATCAACCAACGAAAGCGTATGTTGCGCCACGGATGCCACACATCCTGTTTGCCACTCGTTTGCAAGCCTAGGGCATGCGATAGGGGACGCGGCGCTCTCGACCAAGCCCACAAACCCAATGCCAGCAACGCGCAAAACACGACCACCATCACAGGAAGTCCTGCAATGATCGGCAGTGTTGATGCGAGCAACACGCCGATCAAGCCTGGCGCTTCCCGCCAAGCTGCCACCCGTGCACGAAAAGCCTCATCGCCACCCAAACGAGCGCCCCAACTTTGATGCGACACACTGATGAGGCTGTAAGCCGCATAAGTGAGAATCAAAGCAGCAGTCGCCCACACGAGGAGCGCCTGCCCACGCACAGGCGGAAAAAACAATGCAGCAAAACCTAGCGCTAATAGCAATGCTGCAAACTTGCAAAACCGCAACACGCGCCCCACTGAATGCTCAAACCAGCGATCGGCCATTCGCCCCAAAGCGGGATCAATTACCGCATCAAGCAAGCGCGCACCAAGCAAGATGCCACCCAGTGTTGCCAAGCCCACGCCAAACTCCTTGGCATAAAAATTTGGCAGCAATACATACAAAGGCAACGCTACAAAAGCCAAGGCGATGCCCAATGCACCGTAGGATGAGCCCTGTGCAAGAGTCCAATCGCCTGCACTCTGGGGTGAGTGTGGTGCTCGGTCTAGAGCTGTAGTCGTTGTACTCATGAACGCGCTGGATTCGCTGCGCCAATCAATTCACGGCGCATCTTCGGTTCACTGGTTTGCTGACCCAACCAAATACCAAAAAACAAACGGCCAAACTGCGCATCACGCACTTCACCTATCGGTTTGCCATTCAGTACGAAGCTGCTTGAGCCATCAGCGCGGTGAATGCCTACCAGCTGATCGCCCTTTTTTACATCCGGGAAAATTTGGCGCATTTGGTCAAGCCATTGCTTGACGAGCTCGTCAGAGATCGTGCTTTGCTTGCGCATTTCTTTGAGTGAACGTTCAGCAATCGAACCGCCTGAGAAATTGCGCAGATAGTTCAGTTCCAGTGCGAAGCTTTTGCGTGGGTAGTCCGCTACAGAAAAATCGTCTTGCGTCCAAAGTTTGGCATCGTAAATATTAAATCCTAACACCACCAAGCGCGACTGCCCCATTTGCGCGGCGCATCCAATGCCGTTGCCACAGGCGCAGGGGGCGTCTGCGTGGAAGCCACCGCCAACAACTCGTTTGCGAAGCTTTTTGGAGCTAAAGCCAGCATCAAAACTGCGCTGAATGCTATTGTAAAAATAGCAGATGAGTGCTTAGAAAGAGGGGTCATGACTAACTGCTTCATGAGGTGTTCAAAGTGCCTTGCAGGCTTCAGGGCTTGAGCAGCGTGAACTGCATCACGTCAATATTGCGCTCTTCAAACGCCGCTTCGCAATACGCCAAATAAAACTCCCAGGTGCGCATGAACGACTCGTCAAAGCCCAGTGGCAAAATTGTCTCGCGTTTGGCTAGAAAATCTGCACGCCAGCGACGGCAGGTTTCCGCATAGTCCATACCAAATGCCAGTTGGTCCACAACTTTTAAACCCGCTGCTTGTGCCGCTTGACGAAA
>JAAUOI010000256.1 GCA_012036375.1 Allobrachymonas sp.
CCCAACTCACCACCGACTATCTCATCATCGGGGCAGGCGCCACAGGCCTGGCTTTTGCCGACACCTTGTTGCAAGAAAACAAAGAGGCGCATCTCACCATCGTGGATCGGCATGCCAAGCCGGGTGGGCATTGGAATGATGCGTATCCATTTGTGGCGCTGCATCAGCCCAGCGCGTTTTATGGCGTGGGTTCGCTCGAACTCGACAGTGGCCGCAAAGACAGTTTGGGGCACAACACAGGTTTGTATGAACTGGCCAGCGGGCCCGAGATCAGCGGATATTTCAACCGCGTGATGCAGCAAAGCTTGCTGCCCAGCGGGCGCGTCACCTATTTGCCGATGAGCAATGTGCGCCCTGATGGGCAGATTGAATCGCTGCTATCTGGCAAAACCACCGCCATCACCGTGCGCAAAAAAGTGGTCGATGCCACCCACTTCAGCCCCAATGTGCCTTCCACCCATGCACCGAAATACCGCGTGGCGACCAGCATCCAACTCATCCCACCCAACGGCCTCACGCAACTGTGGCAAAGCGCAGAACGTCCCTCTCACTTTTGCATCGTCGGCGCAGGCAAGACGGGCATGGATGTGGGCGTGTGGCTGCTCTCAAACGGCGTTGCACCAGAAGCGATTTCTTGGGTGATGCCGCGCGATTCTTGGCTGGTCAACCGCGTCACCACGCAGCCTGGCGAAGAATTTTTATGCAGTCCATCGGCGGCCCAGGCCAAGCAACTCGAAGCGCTGGCCAGCGCCACAAACGTGGATGATTTCTTCGAGCGATTGGAAGCTGCTGGGCAAATGCTGCGCATTGACGAGAGCGTTCGCCCCACGATGTTTCATATCGCCACCATGTCGGAAGGCGAAGTGCAGCTGCTGCGTCAGATCAAACAAGTCATTCGCAAAGGCCGCGTGCAAGAGATCACGGCCACAGGCTTAACCTTGGATCAAGGCACGGTATCGATGCCCGAGAACACGCTGTACATCAACTGCTCCGCCTCCGCCGTGGAATACAAAAAAAGCCAGCCGATTTTTCAAAGCGGCAAGATCGTGCCCCAACTCGTGCGTGCGCCGTTGGTGAGCTTCAGCGCTTCGCTGATTGCCTATGTGGAGGCGCATTACGCATCCGATGAGCAGAAAAACCAGCTCTGCCATCCCGTTCCCTTCCCGCATCAAATGCAAGGCTACATCGCCACTTGCCTCTTCAACATGATGAATCAGATGAGTTGGGGGCAAGACAAAGCCCTGCGCAATTGGATGCGCGAGAGCCGTTTGGATGGTTTTGGCAAACTGGTGGCCAGCGTTGACCCATCCGATCAAGAAAAAATCGCCGTGCTGATGCAGCTCAAAAACTTGGGGCCTGCGGCTGCGGCCAACGCGCAAAAGCTGATGGCGATCAAGGGTAACTAAAAAAAATACAAGGCAGCGAAAACCAGCATCACCACCCAAGCGATGCTGCCTGCCCAAGGCTTGAGTCGCGCTTGCAGCACCGCATTCGTGCTCCAGAGCATGCCCATCAAAATCAGGACCGAAGTCAGTTGCACTGGCATGGGCAACTGATCGGCAAACCAGAGAAACACCGCAACCGCCAGCAAGAGCAAGTTAAACGTGAGCACGCCAAACACCTGCGCCGCACGGCTGATCTTGGCCTCATATTTCGCCTTGGCCTGCTCCAAATCAAAAGGCGCAGAAGGAAACATCGCCGCCACATCCGCAGGCCGCCAACCGGGCGGCTTGAAGAACACCCGCAGCTTATCGCCCCAACTCTTGGTCTGCCACGCATCGCGCAGCAATGCTGCATACACGGCCGCGTTCGCCCAAATCGGATCCCAGCTTTTCAAAGCGCTGCGCGTGCCATACACACAAGGCTCGCCCTCTTCCTTGAAGCTGCCAAACAACCGATCCCACACGATCAAAATACCGCCGTAATTCCGATCCACATACGCATCATTCACAGCATGGTGAACGCGGTGATTGCTCGGGCTACAAAACCAGCGGTCAAACCAACCGAGCTTGGGCACATGCTCGGTATGCACCCAAAATTGGTAGAGCAAATCAACCAGAGCCACAATGCCAAAAATCTCAGGTGGCACGCCCGCCAGCGCCATCGGAATGTAAAACAGCCAGCCGAGCAATGCGCTTGAGCTGGTCTGCCTCAGGGCTGTAGACAAGTTGTAGTCTTGGCTTTGATGATGCACGGCATGCGCCGCCCAAAAAATAGCGCTCGTGTGACCGATGCGATGATTCCAGTAGTAGCAAAAGTCATAAAAAATCAGCGCCAAAATCCAGCCATGCCAAGTGCCCCAAAACTCCCGCGCTGCCTCCAGCGGCACGAGGCTCACACCCGCATAAATCACGGTGTACACCCCAATGCGCAACAGCCGCGTGAACACCGCCGTGAACTGACTCATCATGCCCAAGCCAATACTGCTAACCATGTCTTGCAGCCGATAGGTGTTGCGCCCTTTTTTCAAACCCCAAGCAAATTCCAACGTAATCAGCAGAAAGAAAACGGGCGTGGCAAACACGATGACTTGGCTCATGCACAGATTATGAAACAAGCTGCTCCAGCCGCATCCTCCTGAAAAACACTAATGCGCTATTATTTCAATAGCATATTGCGCAATAAATTCGCCGGCTTAATGCGGTATTTGCTTTAAATTGAAGGCTCTACAAGGGCGCAGATACAAGGCTTTAAAATAGGCTTTGTTGCGCTGCGCAACACCGCTTATTGTTCAACCCCGCAGCCATGTAGAGGACTACCATGTACAAAAACCTCGCAGCCACACTGGTGGCCGCTTGCTTTTTTTCTTCCGTTTTTTCCCAAACCCCACCTGCGCAAGCGCCTCTCAAGGCGGCTTGGGTCTATGTCGCGCCGCTCACGGATGCAGGCTGGGTGCGCCAACATGATGAGGGGCGCAAAGCAGTGGAGGCAGCCCTGGGCAGCCAAGTCAAAACCAGCTATGTGGAAAACGTGCCCGAGGGCGCAGATGCCGAGCGTGTGATTCGCGATTTGGCGACCCAGGGTAACCACATCATCTTCACGCCCAGCTTCGGCTACATGGAGCCCACGCTGCGTGTGGCGCGAGATTTTCCCAACGTGCGCTTTGAATCCATCACCGGCTACAAAACTGCGCCCAATGTGAGCACAGCCAACGCCCGCTACTATGAAGGCCGCTATCTCGCCGGCATCGCTGCGGGCCGCATGACGACAACGAATGTTGCAGGCTACGTTGCAGGCTTTCCCATTCCTGAGGTGGTTCAGGGCATCAACGCATTCACGCTGGGCATGCGCTCGGTCAATCCAAGGGCTCAGGTCAAAGTCGTCTGGCTCAATGCGTGGTTTGACCCCCCACGCGAGCGCGATGCCGCTATGGTTCTGATGAACCAAGATGCCGATGTACTCGCGTTTCACACGGGATCAAATGCCGTGATGATCGCGGCGCAGGAGCGCGGCAAGATGGCCGTGGCGTATCACTCCGATATGCGCAAGGTCGCGCCGGATGCGCAAATTGCCGCCGTCACGCACCAATGGGGCAATTACTACACCCAGCGCGTGCAAGCCGCACGCGATGGCAGTTGGGCAAGCGGCAATTTCTGGGGCGGCGTGCGCGAGGGCATGATTCGGGTGGATGGGTTTGGCGCTAAGGTGCCACAAGCCGTCGTTGCACAAGTCAATGCAGCGCAAAAAGCCATCGGCGCGGGCAAGCTACAACCCTTTGCCGCGCCAGCCAAGCAAGATATTGTGGACAACGAAGGCCGCATCTTGATCCCCAAAGGCACCAAGCTCACCGATGCGCAAATACTGTCTATGAATGTTTTGGTATCCGGCGTGCAAGGAAAGATTGCAAAATAGGGCCGTGAACACGCCGCACCCACTTCTCTCCCCCTCTAGCGCGCCGCCTGCATCAACCCAAGGGCAACGCGCCTACCGCGCCAGCGTTCTGCGCTTTGATGCAGCAGGCCAAGCGGTGTTTGACACCGATGGCCTGCTCGTGGTGGACTCGCTGGGCAAGATCGCCGCCGTGGCGACTATGCTGATCTCCAAGCGCAATTTGCCGGCGTTCCCACCCAGCACTTGCTCGGCCGCATACTCGCACCCGGCTTTGTCGATACGCATGTGCATTACCCACAAATCGACATCATCGGCTCGCCCGCAGACGGCTTGCTGCCTTGGCTTGAACATTACACATTTCCAGAGGAAAAACGCTATTCAGCCGGCGAATATGCTGCGCAGAGTGCTACGTTTTTCATAGCAGAATTGCTCCGGCATGGCGTGACGACAGCGCTGACTTTCGCTACCTCGCACGTCACTTCAGTCAATGCGCTATTTGAAGCGGCTGACACGGCGAACTTGCGCATCATCACCGGCAAGTGCCTGCAAGATCGCAACTGCCCGGATGGCGTGCGCGACGCAACTGAAAGCTCACTGATCGATACCGAGCAACTCATCGGGCGTTGGCACGGCCAAGGCGTGCGTGGCCAGCTGGGTTACGCGATCACGCCGCGCTTTGCGCCCACCTGCTCAGATGCCCAGATGCGCGGTATGGGCGCTCTGGCTGCGAAGTATCCAGATGTGTGGATTCAGTCGCATGTGAGTGAAAATGCCGATGAAATGGCTTGGGTGCGCGAGCTGTATCCGAATGATGCGAGCTACCTGAGCGTCTACGATCGCTTTGGCCTGCTGCGCGACAAGAGCATTTATGCGCATTGCATCCATTTTGATGCGGTCGATCATGCCTTGATGAAAGAGCGCAACGCGGCTGCCGCCGTATGCCCCACCAGCAATTTATTTTTAGGCAGCGGTCATTTCGATTTCGCCGCAGCGCAAGCCAGCGGCATGGCGCATACGCTGGCCAGCGATGTGGGGGGTGGCACCTCACTATCGCCGTTCAAAACCATGCTGGCCGCTCACTATGTTTCTAGGAGCAACTCGCGCAGCGCTGGCGTGGCCAAACAGCCGATTACGCTCTCACCCCAGCGCCTGTGGTGGCTGCACACGGCAGGTGCCGCGCAAGCGCTGC
>JAAUOI010000257.1 GCA_012036375.1 Allobrachymonas sp.
AAAACCGCCGTCAAAAGCTAGAGGACATCTTGCCCGAAGCTCGCATTGCCGTGGCGCATGGCCAAATGCCTGAGCGGCAGCTCGAGCGCGTGATGCGCGAATTTGTGGGGCAAAAGCACAATATCTTGCTCTGCTCCACCATCATCGAGACGGGCATTGATGTGCCCAGCGCCAACACCATCATCATCAGCCGAGCTGATAAATTTGGCCTCGCGCAATTACACCAGTTGCGCGGGCGGTGGGCCGCAGCCACCACCAAGCCTACGCCTATCTGATGGTGCCCAACACGGAGAGCCTAACCAAGCAAGCCGGCCAGCGCTTAGAAGCCATCCAAAGCATGGAGGAGTTGGGCTCAGGCTTTTATCTGGCGATGCACGATTGGAGATTCGCGGTGCGGGCGAGGTGCTCGGTGATCAGCAAAGCGGCAATATGCTGGAGATTGGTTTTCAGCTCTATAACGAAATGCTGGCCGAGGCCGTGCGCAGTTTGAAGGAAGGCAAAGAGCCCGATTTGCTCAGCCCGATGCAAGCCACCACCGAGATCAATTTACATTCGCCCGCCCTGCTCCCGAGCGACTACTGTGGCGATGTGCATCTGCGCCTGAGTTTTTACAAAAAGCTCGCCACGGCCAAGACTTCTGAGCAGATTGATTCACTGGTTGAAGAGTTGGCCGATCGTTTTGGCAAACTGCCGCAGCCCACTTCAACTTTAGTGGATGTGCACCGCCTGCGTGTGCTGTCAAGCCCGTATGGTGTGCAAAAAGTCGAAGCAGCGCCAAGCGTGATCACGATCACGTTCAAGAAAGATGCGCCGATTGACCCGATGGCTATCGTGCGTTTATTGCAAAAAATCGCCACATCAAACTTGCCGGCAACGAAAAGCTGCGCATTGAGCGTGAACTGCCTGAGCCCAAAGACCGGGCGCAGATGGTGCGCGATGTGCTGCGCAGTTTGGGCGCGCCAGTGAAAGCTGCTGCGACGACATCTTCTGCAACAAAGACGTCTGCCTGATGGATTCGCCTGCCCCCAACGGCCTACCGCGCTATCAGGCTTATGCACCGCCGCTCGATACGGGCTTGGAGATCGTTTTTCAAGATGAGCATTTGTTGGTCATTAACAAGCCAGCAGGATTGCTCAGCGTGCCAGGGCGCGGGGCAGATTTGGCAGACTGTGCATTGCATCGTGTGCGCCGACGCTTCCCAAACGCCTTGCTCGTGCATCGGCTTGATGAAGCCACCAGTGGACTTCTGATGTTTGCCCTGCATCCAGCTGCGCAAAAAGCGGCAAGTTGGGCGTTTGAATTACGTCAAGTCAAAAAAACCTATCTCGCGCTCGTACATGGTTTGCTCTGTGAATCAGAAGGCATCATCGATGCGCCGATTGCCAAAGATTGGCCGCGTCGCCCGCTCCACAAGGTCGATCAGAGCCAAGGCAAGAGATCCATCACATATTGGAAATTGCTCTCAAAAGATGAGCATTCTGCGCAGTCTTTATGCCGGCTAGAGCCCCAAACAGGCCGAACACATCAGCTCAGAGTGCATATGCAGCATGTCGGTCATCCAATCATCGGCGACAAGCTCTATGGAATGGAAGAAGACCGTGCCAATCGCCTCATGCTGCATGCAAGCGAGCTGAACATGCCGCATCCCATGCAACCTGATCAGTCGCTAATGTGTTGTTCTCAAAGCCCTGATTTTCAAGCCTTTTAAGGCTCTAGCCGGCATAAAATATGCGTGGAATGCTATTAAATAAATAGCGGATTGCAGTTCTATCAAGAAGCCGAGCGACTTTCGCCTACACTGTTGCGCAGGGCTGTCTGCGCCACCGCATCGAGCGCCTTATCCACCAGTTTGCCGTCAGAAACGAGTCGGATCAAGCCTTGCGATGCCAGCTTGTCCATGGTGCGTTTGCTCATGGAATGCGCTTTTCCGCCACGTGAGACAAACATGAAAAGTGTTCGCATCGGCGAAGCCCAGGTCAGTTGCGCACGCACCCATACGCCTTCGAGCATGAGCTCGACCCAAGAGCCAATCGGAATGGCAACGCTAGCCTCTGGCGTGAGCGTCACAATGTCTGCTGCAGGCACAACTGCGCTGACATCCAAGGGCATCACAGCCTGCTCATTCACGAAACCAGCTTCAGACACTTCTCTTTGCGCAAGCCACACGCCATCGTGCGCATCTTGCGGATCCTGGTGCGAGGAAGGAAAATCATCGAACAAGCTGTCTGCCCCCGAGTCTTGCTCCTGCTGATGTGGTGCTGACTGAGAGTCAGCGCCAGACAGTGGCGCTTGCGCACTCGCTGCATACAGTGCTTCGAGTTCTGCGCGATCGGCTGCCGCTTGCGCTTCATCAAATTGCGACATTGTGCCTTCGCTGGCAGCAAGCCCTTGTTGCTGGGCATCTTGCGCAGCACGCAATTGATCTGCCGCCAATCGAGCCTGCTCACGGCCGCCCTCCAGCGCCACTTCATGCAACTCAATCAAGCCTGCGAAGAAGTCCGTGATGCGCTCGGAGGGAAATTCAATCAATGCCAAGCCTTGGCGCAGCTTGGCCAACATGCCTGGAATCAGCTGCACCAAACGCTTGCGATTACGCTTGGCTTTGCTCGGTTGTACGCTCCAAAAGAGTTCGGTGACTAGGCTTTGATAGCCTTCAGGATCGGTGCGCCCGTCAGTGCAGCGTAACTGCGTTTCAGCCACCGCATGTGCCCATGGGCCGCAGACGAAGTCCAGCACCATCGGAGGCACATCGATTTCACCGGCCATTTGGCGAAACTCATGCGCCACATATTGCGCAATGGTGTTGCGCTGCTCGGCATGTAGGAGCGCCCGAGCGGCTTCTTCTCGGCGGGCGTTTTCTTCGGTATCGAGCTTGGCCCAAATCGCGCTCAAGCGCTCCATGACCGCACCAAACGCCAGAGGTACGCTTTCGCCCGCTTGCGTCTTGCTGTGCAACATGGCAATACTTTGTTCAACCGATTGCAAAAACGCGTCATACCCTTCTTCACGCTCATGTGCAAAACCCAAACTGCGGTTGGTTACGCTGTCGAGAAATTGGCGTGCGGCGTGCTGCTTGTCGCTGAAAAAACGGCCATCTTCTTGCGCTATTGTCATGAGCAAGGGTTCGAGCGTCTGTAGGTGCGCACGCACACGGGGCAGCAGGCGGTCATCTTGGATCAAGTTATCCAGCATCAAGCGAACAACTTCTTCGCCTAATTGCTTGCCCAGCTCGCGACCGTCTTTGAGCGCCATGCGGGCTTGCGCCGCTTTGCGCTTGGCATCCACTTGCGGGTCGGTCTTGGCTTTTTCGGCTTTTTTCTCAAGGCGCTGCACCATCGCTTCTACTTGCCGCATGTCTTGCAAAGCCACCACAGAGGCCGGCACCGTGTGCAGAAAATCTTGCGAGCGTCGCGCCTCGCCATCTAGCTCGCCCGAGAGCAAGCGACGCAGCTTATCCAAGGTTAAAAGCGTGCGGGCAACCGAATTACTCAGCGCACTCGGATTGGCTTTAGCGGCACTTGGTAAATTACCCGGCTGGGAAGTGGAGGCTTCTTCAACGCCATAAGATTTCAGCCATTGGCACAGCTCAGTATAGAGCTTGCGCAGCAACACACCCATACGAGCAGCGGCATGTCCAATAATAGCGCCGCGAATCTCGACATCAGCCACCTGCTCAGTGATGCAATCGCGCAATGCGCGGGCAAACATTTCTGGGCGCAGAGGGTTGATTTGTGATTGCACCGTGATCCAACCCAGCAGCGAACTGATCAAGGCATCAAGCGTGGGCATGACTTCATCGGTGAGCAAGGTGATTTCTTGCATCGCGCCCGCCACCTCAATGCTTTCATCCAAATCCTCTTCTTCAAAGAGTTTCAAATCTTCAAAGCGCATGAGTTGCGCCGATTGCGCTGACGTGCCCACCCCACGAAACACGTAATAACGCAAACGCTCGATGAATACTTCAGCCGCTTGGGCTTTATGTGCCACTAAAAGTGCCACCACGGCTTGCACCGGTGGCGGAAAATTCGGACGCACCATTCCAATGCCTTTGACCGGCTTGTCATCTTTGCCACCAATGGACTCGATCACTTTATCAATGATCGAGGGGGCTTGATCCATCACCACGTCAAGACACTGACGCAAGGTCACACGAGCGCCAAAGGGCTCGTCAATGACACCAAGGGGACGGGGAGGAGTAGAAGCCATGAATCGTTAAGCAAACATCTTACGCGATGAATCGCGCATCAGGCCAGCGCTTTGTAACGCACGCGCTTAGGTTTTGCACCCTCTTCGCCGAGGCGTTTCTTCTTGTCGGCTTCGTATTCTTGGTAATTGCCATCGAAGAAAGTCCACTGCGAATCACCTTCGCAGGCCAGAATATGCGTGGCAATGCGGTCCAAGAACCAGCGGTCATGACTGATCACCATGACGGAGCCAGCAAATTCAAGCAAAGCATCTTCCAAGGCACGCAAGGTCTCCACATCGAGATCGTTGGATGGCTCGTCGAGCATCAAGACGTTGCCGCCCGCAATCAAGGTTTTGGCCAGGTGCAAGCGCCCGCGTTCACCGCCCGAGAGGTTGCCCACGCGCTTTTGCTGATCGCCGCCACTGAAGTTAAAGCGGCCGCAATACGCGCGGCTGGGCACAGTGAATTTACCAATTTGCAGTTGATCCAACCCACCGGAGATGTCCTCCCAAACCGTTTTATCGTCCGCCAAATTCTCACGGCTTTGGTCCACGAAGGCCATCTTGACCGTGGGGCCGATGTTCACGCTGCCCGAATCGGGCTGCTCTTTGCCCGAAATCATGCGAAACAGCGTGGACTTGCCTGCGCCGTTGGGGCCGATGATGCCCACAATCGCGCCCGCCGGCACTTTGAAGCTCAGGTTGTCGATCAGCAAACGGTCGCCAAAAGCCTTGGAAACGCCATTGAACTCGATCACGTTGTCGCCCAAGCGCTCGGCC
>JAAUOI010000258.1 GCA_012036375.1 Allobrachymonas sp.
AGTTTTGAAATTTTCAACGAGTACGTCGGCATCTTCAAGCATCTCCAGCAGCTTGGCGCGTTGCTCGGGCTGCTGCAAATCCATCGTGATGCCGCGTTTGTTGCGGTTGAGACCTAGGAAATAGCTCGCCGTGCCGTCGGCATTAAACGGTGGCCCCCAGCCGCGTGTTTCATCGCCTTGGGGCGGCTCGATCTTGAGCACATCTGCGCCGTGGTCGGCGAGGATTTGCGTGCAATGCGGGCCGCCTAAGACGCGGGAGAGGTCGATGACTTTGAGACCTTGCAGGGAGCCTAGATTGGTTTGATTCATAGAGAGCTAGGTAACGCGAAAACGCAAAAGAACGCGAAAAGCGCGAAATTGAGAAAGGATTTTCAAGGATTCGATTTTTAGCGTTTTTCGCGTCATTTTCGCGCTTTTCGCGTTACCTAGATGGTCTCTCTACCCCCGCGACTTCTCCAAATCCCGCAATATAAACCGCTGAATCTTCCCTGTAGCCGTCTTCGGTAACTCTGCAACAAATTCAAAATAACGCGGATATTTATAAGGCGCTAGGCGTTCTTTGACGAAGGCTTTGAGTTCTTCTTCTGTGGCGCTTTGCCCAACTTTGAACACCACGAAGGCTTTGGTTTTGGTGAGGCCCTCTGCATCTTCTTTGCCGATCACGGCGGCTTCTAACACTGCGCTGTGTTGTACGAGCGTGGCTTCGACTTCGAAGGGCGAGACGTAGATGCCGCTGACTTTGAGCATGTCGTCGCTGCGGCCGGAGTAGGTGTAGGTGCCATCGGCATTCCTCACGTATTTGTCGCCGCTTTTCGTCCACGCGCCTTGGAAGGTGTCGCGGGATTTTTCGCGGTTTTGCCAATACATGAGGGCGCTGCTTGGGCCTTTGATGTAAAGATCGCCGGGCTCGCCATCGGGCACGCTGCCGCCATTCTCGCCGCGCAATTCCACTTCATAGCCGGGCACTGGCCAGCCCGTCGTGCCGTAGCGCACGTCACTGGGTTTGTTGGAGAGGAAGATATGCAGCATCTCGGTGGAGCCGATGCCGTCCACGATGTCGATGCCGAAATGGGCTTTGAATTTGTGGCCGATCTCGGCGGGCAGGGCTTCGCCTGCGGAGGAGCACATGCGCAAGCTGACTTCTGTTTTGGCGGGCAAGTTGGGTGAGGCGAGCATGCCAGCGAAGCCTGTGGGTGCTCCGAAAAAGATAGTAGGCTGCGCAGTATTCATGCCGGCTATCTGCCCTTTCCATCTTAAAAACACGGCATCGGGCGTAGGGCGCTCGGCCATCAGGATGGTGGTTGCGCCGACGCTTAAAGGGAAGCTCAAGCCGTTGCCTAGGCCATAGGCAAAGAAGAGTTTGGCGGCAGAAAAACACACATCGTTCTCCGTGATGCCGAGTACACCTTTGCCATACAGCTGCGCAGTGTGGAAGGCATTGGCATGCGTGTGCACCGTGCCTTTGGGGCGGCCTGTGGAGCCGCTTGAATAGAGCCAGAAGGCGGCTTCGTCGGCCAGCGTGGGGCAGGGCTTGATTTGGGGCATCGCGCTGAGCAACTCTTGCCAAGCTGTGCAATTGGTGGGCAAAGGCTCTGAGGCGCGAGAGACGTAAATATCTTTGACTTCATGCAAAGCTTTTTGCAGCGCGGCTTGCAGCGTGGGCAAGAGTGCGCCTGAGACAAGCGCGGCCTTTGAGCGGCTGTGTTCCAGCATGTAGGCATAGTCGTCTGCGGTGAGCAGGGTGTTGACCGCCACGGGCACGATGCCGGCATGCAAGCAGCCCAAGAAGGAAGCTACCCAATCAGTGCAATCGTGCATCAGCAGCAACACGCGCTCTTCGCGGCGCAGGCCGCTGGCTTGCAAACTGCTCGCCACGCGCTGGATTTGGTCTGTCAGCTGGCCGTAGCTCAAAGTGCCTGCGTCGTCGATGAAGGCAGTTTTGCTGGGGCGCGAAGCGCTCTGCGCGATCAAATGCTGGGCAAAGTTGAATTGCGCGGACAGATTAGGGCTTGGGGTTTGCAAGATGATGTCTCCTCATCGTTGTGATGCATAATAATTCCACATGCACTGTAAATGAAGCGAATACAAGATGTCAAGCACTATATTGCATATTAACCCTGAGATTGAAGCTGCAGAAGAGGCCAAAAACCCGCTCTTGGTGACTTTGGGCGAGCGCGTGCGCACGCAGCGCTCGCGCCGGGGCATGACGCGCAAGGCCTTGGCCGCCGCTGCCGATGTGTCTGAGCGGCATCTGGCGAATTTGGAATATGGCGTGGGCAATGCATCCGTCTTGGTGTTAGCCCAAGTGGCCGATGCGCTCGAATGCCCGTTGGCGCAATTGCTGGGCGATATGACGACAGCGAATCCTGAATGGCTGATGCTGCGGGAGCTGCTGGCACCTTGCGATGAAGTGCAGCTGAAAAACCTGCGGCTTAATATCGCTACATTTTTAGGAGTACCTCGCGCAGACTCTATGCCGGCTACTGCCCTAAAAGCCTCTCAAAGAATCGCTTTGGTGGGTTTGCGCGGTGCAGGTAAATCCACGCTCGGCCAGATGCTGGCGAAAGAGCTGGGCTATCCATTCTTTGAGATGAGCGCCGAGATTGAAAAACTCGCGGGATCAAGCGTGGCGGAAATTCAGGCGTTGTTTGGGATCAATGCTTATCGGCGCTATGAGCGGCGCGTGTTGGAGCAACTCATTGCTGAGCAAAGCCAAGCCGTGATTGCCACGCCGGGCGGCTTGGTCTCGGATGTGGCGAGCTTTAATTTGCTGCTGAGCAATTGCACCAGCGTGTGGCTACAGGCCGAGCCGCAAGATCATATGCAGCGCGTTCGCGCCCAAGGCGACACGCGGCCGATGGCGGCCAGCCGCGAGGCGATGGAGGATTTAAAGGGCATTTTGGCGGGGCGCGCGCCGTTTTATTCCAAGGCTGATTTCACGCTCCATACCAGCCATCAAGCCTTACCAGAGACCTTTGAATTGCTCAAAAACATGCTCCAACCCGTTATTTTCAAAAATGACATGAAAATATTGCATGTTTCTTAAAAATGCAATATAGTGCATCTTATCGCAGATCGGCGCACTAACCTACCGGAGACATCAATGAGCGAAGCAGTTTCTCAAAACTTAAGCGTTAACTACCAAACGCACCCCAGCCAGTACAAGCATTGGAAACTGAGCTTCAATGGAGCAGTGGCCACGCTCGGCGCGGATTTTGATGAAAACGGCGGCCTGCGCCCCGGCTACAAACTGAAGCTGAACAGCTATGACCTTGGCGTCGATATTGAGCTCAACGACGCGCTCAACCGCATCCGCTTCGAGCATCCAGAAGTGCGCACTGTGGTGCTCACCTCCATGAAAGACAAAGTGTTTTGCTCTGGTGCAAACATCTTCATGCTTGGCGTATCCAGCCACGCATGGAAAGTGAATTTCTGCAAATTCACCAACGAGACGCGCAATGGCATGGAAGATTCTTCCAAATACAGCGGACTCAAGTTCCTCGCTGCTGTGAACGGTGCATGTGCAGGCGGTGGCTACGAAGTCGCGCTGGCTTGCGATGAAATTCTGTTGATTGATGATCGCTCAAGCGCCGTGAGCTTGCCGGAGGTGCCGCTGCTCGGCGTGTTGCCTGGCACGGGCGGCCTCACCCGAGTGACGGATAAGCGCAAGGTGCGCCATGATTTGGCGGATATTTTCTGCACCAGCGTGGAAGGTGTGCGTGGGCAAAAGGCTGTCGATTGGCGTTTGGTGGATGCCGTGGCCAAGCCTGCTGTGTTCAAAGAAGCCGTGCAAAAGCGTGCTTTGGAATTGGCCGAGAAGAGTGATCGCCCCGCCGATGGCAAAGGTGTTGAACTCACGCCGCTCAAGCGTGAAGTTCAAGCTGATGCGCTGATTTACGGCCATGTGAAAGTGGAGATTGATCGCGCCAGGCGCGTGGCTACTTTCACAGTAAAAGCATCTGTAGCCGGCATAGAATCTACGCAAGAAGCTATCGAAAACGCAGCAAGCAATTGGTATCCTTTCGTGCTCGCTCGTGAGCTCATGATGCGATTTTGTCGATGCGCACCAATGAGCTCGATATTGGCACTTGGATTTTCAAAACCGAAGGCGATGCTGCCAATGTGCTTGCAATGGATGCCGCTCTGATAGCGAATAAAGATCACTGGTTCGTGCGCGAGACGATTGGCTACTTGCGCCGTGTGTTTTCGCGTATTGATGTGTCTTCCCGCAGCTTGTTTGCCTTGATCGAGCCCGGCTCATGCTTTGCTGGCACGTTCCTAGAACTCTCCTTGGCTTGTGATCGCAGCTACCAGCTTATCTTGCCCGACGACGAAGCCAAAACCCCACGCATCACCGTGGGCGAGATGAATTTGGCCTCTACCCAATGGCCACTGGCCAGAGCCGTTTGCAGCGCCGCTTCTACGAAGAAGCGCCTGCGCTTGAAGCAGTTCGTGCTGCCGCTGGCAAAGCGCTCAACGCAGACGAAGCTTTCAAACTCGGCCTCATCACCGCGAACCAGACGACATCGACTGGGCTGACGAAGTGCGCATCGCCATTGAGGAACGCGTTGCTATGAATCCTGATGCCCTGACCGGCATGGAGGCCAACCTGCGGTTCAATGGCCACGAGAACATGGTCACCCGCGTCTTCGGCCGCTTGACGGCTTGGCAGAACTGGATATTCCAACGGCCAAACGCTGTGGGCGATAAGGGTGCGCTGAAGGTTTATGGCAAGGGCGACAAGGCGGCTTTTGATTGGAGTCGTGTTTAAGAATTAGGAATTTCTAGGTAACGCGAAAAAACGCTAAAAGTACGCGAAAAGACGCGAAAAAATACAAAAAAGTAATTGAATGCTTTTTCAATTTTCTTCTTTTGCGCTTTTCGCGTTCTTTTTCGCGCTTTTCGCGTTACCTAGTCCAGTAGCCAGATTTAAATCTCGTTGTGCAGCAAGGC
>JAAUOI010000016.1 GCA_012036375.1 Allobrachymonas sp.
TCGGGCTTGGGCGAAGGCACAGCCCGCATGCTTGCGGCGCAAGGCGGCAAAGTGCTCATTGCTGATATGCAAGCCGAAAAAGGTCAAGTCGTGGCCAAGGAAATTGGCGGCGCTTTTGTCAAATGCGATGTCACGAGCGAAGCGGATGGCCAAGCCGTAGTCGCTCAAGCCGTTTCAATGGGCAAACTGATGGGCTTGGTCAACTGCGCCGGTATTGCCAGCGCCGAGCGCACTGTCGGTAAGAACGGCCCCCATAATTTTGATGCGTTCAAGAAAACCATCACCATCAATTTATTCGGCAGCTTCAACATGCTGCGCTTGGCCGCAGATGCCATGAGCAAAAACGAGCCTGAATCCACCAAAGAGCGCGGCTGCATCATCAACACCGCCTCCGTCGCAGCGTATGACGGCCAAATTGGGCAAGCTGCTTATTCAGCCTCCAAAGGCGGCATCGTCGGCATGACCTTGCCGATCGCGCGCGACCTCTCCAAAATCGGCATCCGCGTTTGCACCATCGCTCCCGGCATCATGGGCACGCCGATGATGTTTGGCATGCCGCAAGACGTTCAAGACGCGCTCGCTGCCGCCGTGCCCTTCCCTTCTCGCTTGGGCACACCACAGGATTACGCAAAATTAGCCCTGCACATCTTTGACAACGATTTACTCAATGGCGAAACCATCCGCTTGGACGGCGCAATCCGCTTGGCACCAAAATAAATCGACGTACTCAGTTTGTAAGCAATCAAAGCGTAAGATTCGTCCATGCATTTGACGATCTTCCAAACACCTGTCGTCAGTCAGGTGTTCAGGGCTATTTTTTGGGTTTGGCGCAAGCTATTGGGCTGGCGAGTCATGCCGGATTACCCCGAAGAAGCCCGCCGCTGCGTGATGATTGCTGCACCGCACACGAGTAACTGGGATTTGCCCATGACGTTAATGGGCGCGTTTTATTGGCGGTTGAATATTTATTGGCTGGGCAAGCAGAGCATTTTCAAGTTCCCTTTTGGCGCTGTGATGCGCTGGCTTGGCGGCGTGGCCGTGGATCGCAGCAAATCGAATAACCTGACGCAAAATGTTGGAGTGGCGCTGGCTGCACTGCATGGTCAAGCCCAGCTCATCGTGCCGCCCGAAGGCACACGGGGCAAAGTCACTGAGTGGAAAACCGGTTTTTATTACATCGCCCAAGCGGCGCAATTGCCCATCTTGCTTGCCTATGTGGACTACGAGAAAAAAGAAATTGGCCACTTTGGCATCTTTACACCTACAGGAGATGTGCAAGCGGACATCTCTCGAATACGTGCTCTGTATGCGCAAGTCAAAGGCAAACACCCTTGAAGTTTGACAACCCTCACATCTGAGTTTGTGCGGTCGAAGCGCGTTGCACCAATTGGTAGGGCAGCAGAGACTGTTGTGCGATCGGTTGCCCCGCAAGCAACTGCAATATTTGAGCGGCAGCTATACGTCCCAAATCACGCGTTGGTAGGCTAACAGTGGTCAAACTAGGCTTGATTTCAGCAGCCAGTTCATGGTTGTCGATGCCACAAATCGATACATCCTCTGGCACGCGCACACCAAGCTCTTGAGCTTCTAATATCGCACCAATTGCGAGCATGTCATTGCCGCAGAGAATAGCGGTTGGTTGTTGGTGAAGTTGATACAAGTGCCTAAAACCTTGGCGTCCACCGCTCAAATTCAACTCTTGCGTGCTGATCCATTTGGGCTCCGTTTTGAGCCCCGCGCGCTCAAGCTCTTGCGTAAAACCGAGCTGACGCTGGGCAGCGCGATCATTGTGCTCGGTGAAGCCTGAAATCATGCCAATCCTACGATGCCCCAAGTCAATCAGATGGCGAGTGGCCAAAGCGGCAATTCCCCGATTATCAAAACCTGCTGAAGGATAGCGCTTATCACACACCCATGTCAGCATGACTGGTTTGCCCCAGTGCTGCAAGCTCGCCCAGACCTGGCTGTGATGCTCAGCCCCCACCAATACCAAGGCATCTACTCCGCGTCGCTGTAGTGCATTGACCACTTCAACTTCAAGCTTTGGATCGTAGTTATGACTGGCCACCAGCAACTGATAGCCAGAAGCGGCCAGCGTCACTTGCATCGCATGGGTGCTGCGGGCAAAGATAGCCGAATCTAGAGTAGGGATGACACAACCTACAGTTTGCGTGCGTCCCGATGCCAGCGCACGCCCTGCTGCATCGGGCACATAGCCCAATTTGGCAATCGCAGCTTGCACGATTTCTTGCGTTTTCTGGCTGACGCGCTCTGGCCGCGACAGCGCACGCGAGACGGTGGCAGTGGAAACACCCGCTACCTGCGCCACATCTTCTATTCGAATTTTGTTGGGCATGTTAGAAATATACAAAATATCTAAAAATATGCAAGCGCTTGCCTAGCAACCTCAGGCCATCTGCATCATTGACTAGTGATTTTCCCTAGGAAAACAGCTTTTTCCTCATTCTCCAGTTGACAAAGTATGTACTGAGTGGAAAACTAAATGCAAGCGCTTACATGATGATTTGATCCTTTTTAACTCCCCACCATTTCTTCCATGCCTTCTCAACTCAATCCGCTCGCTGGCATCTCCCGCCGCACATGGTTGGGTGTGCTGACTGTAGTGACTTTGTTTGCAGCTTGGTGGTTGTTGACGGGTGTCACAGGATGGATCAATCCAGCGCGTTTTCCAAATCCAGCGGAAGTGGCAGATGCGCTGCGTCAAATTGCGTTAGAAGGCTACGGCAACGGTCAGCTACATCAACATGTGCTGCATAGCCTGAAGCTCGTGCTCATGGGGTTCACTGTCGCGGTAGGCATAGGCGTGCCTTTGGGCTTGCTCATGGGCTATTCGCGCAAAGCAGAAAGCTTGATCAATCCGGCGTTTTTATTGCTTCGTCCCTATTCCGCCCTTAGCTTGGATTCCACTGGCCATTGTGTGGCTGGGCTTGGGCGATGCCGCCAAAATATTGGTGATTTTTGTGGCGGCGTTTGTGCCCTCCGTGATCAACAGCTACACCGGTGTACGCAATATTGATGTGCCGGTGATGGAAGCTGCGCAAATGCTGGGAATTCGCGGCGCAAAGCTAGTAACGGATGTGCTGATCCCCGGTGCGTTTCCGATGATTTTTACCGGCCTGCGCCTGTCGTTGCAAGCCAGCTGGACGACACTGGTCGCAGCGGAATTGATTGGCGCACTGTATGGCTTAGGCAGCATCTTGAACCAAGGCGCACAAGACATTTATCCCGCCATGATTTTGGTGGCCATGGTGTTTGTGGGCATCTGCGGCGCAACCACCACCGCTCTCCTAGGCTATGTGGAATCCAAAGCCATGCCTTGGCGGCGCGAAAGGGCACAAGCATGAGATTCGCGCCCAAACGACTTCAAGGCAACATCAATCTGTCTTTGATCGGCCTCTTGGCCTTCTTTGCAATTTGGTACTTCGCAGCCATTGCTCAGCTCATTCCGAAACAGTTTCTGCCCATGCCCCATGAAGTGGTCACTAAGCTGATTGATTTAACGCAGAATCCTTTTGCTGGGCACGTTTTGCACGAACACATGGCTTCGAGCTTGCAGCGTTTTGCCTTGGGTTTTGGTTTGGCAGCGCTGGTTGGCGTGCCTATAGGTTTGATGATGGGCTGGTTCGGTTGGTTGGATGACATTGTCTCGCCGCTGTTTGATGGCCTGCGTTTTATTGCGCCAGTGGCTTGGGTGCCGTTTGCAGCATTGTGGTTTGGCACAGGCGCGGGAGGCCCGACCTTGATTATTTTGCGGGCGCGTTTCCACCCTGCTTGATCAATGCCTACCGAGGTGCAAAGGGTGTCGAAATCCGTTATATCGAAGCAGCAAGCATGCTGGGCGTAGGCAGTTTCAAAACGATCACCGAAGTGCTGTTTCCAGCAGCTGTACCCTCCATCATTGCGGGCTTGCGTATCGGCGCGGGCTTGGGCTGGATGTCCTTGGTCGGTGCAGAGCTGATTGCTTCATCCAGCGGCATGGGCTATTTGATTGTTAAAGGACAAAGCGCCATTGCCACTGACATTGTGATGGCAGGCATGCTGGCGATTGGTTTTGTGGGCGTATTGATTGATGTGGCGCTTCGCAAAATCGAATCGAAACTGCTGCGCCATCGTCAGACATAACACATCCTGAGACACCATGAGCACCATCGAATTCAAACAAGTCACGCGCACCTTCAAGCGCGATAACAAGGATTTTCTGACCATTGACGGATTTGATCTGAAGGTGAACGATCAAGAGTTTGTTGCAATTGTTGGACCTTCGGGTTGCGGCAAAACCACTTGTATGCGCATGGTTGCAGGTTTGGAATTTCCAAGCACGGGCGAAGTATCGGTCTCTGGTAAACGGGTCACGAGCCCAGGCCCTGAGCGAGCCGTGGTGTTTCAGGCCTTTGCATTGTTTCCCTGGAAATCGGTCTATGACAACATTGACTTCGGCTTGCGTGCGAAAGGCTTACCCCAAGACAAACGCCACGAGATCATCACTCATTACATCGGTTTGATGAATCTCAAAGGCTACGAATCCGCCTATCCGCATCAGCTCTCTGGCGGCATGCAGCAACGTGTAGCAATCGCTCGCGCCTATGCGCTTGACCCTGATGTGTTACTGATGGACGAGCCCTTTGGTGCTTTGGATGCGCAAACCCGGGTCGTAATGCAGGAAGAGCTTGTCAAGCTGGCGCGCAAAAATCCCCGCACCGTGCTTTTCATCACACATGCGGTTGAAGAGGCCGTGTATTTGGCAGATCGTGTGGTTGTGATGACCAGCCGCCCCGGCAAGATCAAAGAGGTTTTGGATGTGAAGACCATTCGAGAGGCCGAAGGCTGGGATCAACATCCAAAAATTGAAGATGTGATGGATTTGTCTTCGTTCGTGCATCTGCGCACACGCATTTGGAAATCACTGCGCGAAGAGCATGGCAGTGCCGACCATTGATTTTTTGTTTCGATCCACTTTTTTACTCACCACTAGGAGATTCATGATGAAAAAAACTCTTATCGGCTTTGCCGCAGCCATGGCCATGGGCGCATCTTTTGCTCAAGCCTTGACCCCCATCAAAATCAGTTACCAGCCTTCGCTCTATTGGGCGATGCCTTTCCATGTGGCCACAGAAAAAGGCTGGTGGAAAGAGGTCGGATTAGCGCCAGAGTTCAGCACCTTCCCAGCGGGCGTGCCGCAAATCGCAGCATCGGCTGCAAAATCTTGGGATGTGGGTGGCACGGGATCTGTGCCAGCGGTGCTCGGCCATGTGCGATTCGGAATCAAAACCATTGGTGTCACCAATGATGAATCAGCGGGAAATGCTTTGGTGGCCAGCGGCAAAAAAGCGGCTGATTTTGCCAAAGACCCAGCGGCAGCTCTTCGCGGACAAACGATCACCCTGACTCAAAACTCAACAGCTGATTTTGCTGTGCAGTCTTGCTTGAAGCGCTACGGCTTGAAAAAGGCAGATGTCGTCATGAAAACATGGGGCAAGCTGAAATCATCTCCGCCTTGTCGTCCAACAACACCGAACTGGCAGGCATGTGGGCTCCGAATATCTACACTGTCGAAGAGAAAGCTGGCGCTAAAGTTTTGTGCAGTGGCAAAGAAGGTGGCGCAGTCGTTCCGGGCGCTTTGATCGCTCGCGGCGATTACGCCAAAGAAAACCCACAAAATGTCGCCAAATTCTTAGCCGTTTATCTGCGTGCTTGGAAGTGGATGAATGCCAACAAGCCCGCTGCGATTGCCATGATGAAAGATTTTTACGCCAAAGGCGGCGTGAGCATCAGCGAAGCATCGATGAAGAAGGAATTTGATACGCGCCCCACCTTTGATTTGGGTCAGCAGCTCAAAATGATGGAACGCAAAAACAGCAATTCGCAGGTCGACGCATGGTTTGCGCAAATTTCCGTCTTCATGCGCGAAACCGGTGCATTGCCCACCATTCCACAGGTGCAAGATTTCGTCACTGACGACTATATGAAGCTCGTGCAAGCTGATCCTAAGCTGCGCGAATTTGCCAATAACTCGAAGTAGTTTTTTCAATCCCTAGCAGACGGCCAGCATGGCTGAGCCGCTGCATTCTTTTTCGGAGCAACGCCATGAGTATTCAGTATCTCAAAAAAGCTGCAAAAACCCCTGAAACCGAAACCGCCACTGCGCAAAGCGTGGTGAGCGAGATGTTGGCTGAGATTCAGAAAATGGAGAGACAGCAGTCAAGCACTACGCCAAAAAATTGGATGCTTGGGATGGCGAGTTTTTAGTCACCCGCTCCCAATTGGATAGTAACGTTAAGAACGTGCCTGCTGCTGTTCGCCAAGACATTGACTTCGCCATCAAACAAGTTTTTGACTTCGCTACAGCGCAGCGCCAATCCATGCGTGAATTTCACACTGAGTTGCATCCGGGCGTGACGGCCGGGCAGCGCGTGTTGCCCGTTAACGTGGCGGGCTGTTATGCACCTGCGGGGCGCTATGCGCACATCGCCTCCGCTTACATGGGTGTAGCAACAGCCAAGGCGGCTGGTGTCAAAACGATCATTGCTTGCTCTGGCCCATTTCGCGATGGACCCATGCATCCTTATTTGATGTACGCATTCGACAAAGCGGGTGCGGATGTCATCTTGACCCTTGGCGGTGTGCAGGCTATTGCGACCATGGCCTATGGTTTGTTCACAGGCAAGAGTGCTGATGTGATCGTCGGGCCGGGCAATAAGTTTGTGGCCGAGGCCAAGCGCAGCTTGTTTGGTAAGGTAGGCATTGACGTGTTTGCAGGGCCTTCCGAGGTGGCCGTGATTGCCGATGCAACAGCAGACTCAGCCATTGTGGCAAGCGATTTGGTTGGCCAAGCCGAGCATGGCCACGAGTCACCCGCATGGCTCTTCACCACCGACGAAAAACTGGCACGCGATGTCATGGCGCGTATTCCTGTGCTGATTGATTTGCTCCCCCCATTGCCAAAGATGCTGCCGGCGCTGCTTGGCGCGACTATGGCGAAGTGATCCTGTGCTCCACGCGTGAAGAAGTGGTTCAAATCTCTGATCAATATGCGTCTGAACATTTGGAAGTTCACACGCAAGACTTAGACTGGTGGCTCACCCATCTCACCTGCTATGGCTCGCTCTTCTTGGGCGAAGAAACCACGGTAGCGTATGGCGACAAAGCCAGCGGGCCCAACCATGTGCTACCCACGAAAGGCGCAGGGCGATATTCTGGCGGCCTGTCGGTTCACAAATTCATGAAGACCCTGACTTGGCAAAAAATGACCCGCGATGCTGCCAAGGACATTGGCCTCGTCACGGCCCGCATCTCACGTTTGGAAGGCATGGAAGCGCATGCCCGCACCGCCGATGATCGCTTGGCCAAATACTTCCCCGGCCAGACCTTTGATTTAGGCGAGCCAGTCACGGCTTGATCTACGCGATGTCTGTAGAAAAACTCTTCCGTTTGCACGGCCGTACCGCATTGGTGACGGGCGGAAACTCTGGCATCGGCGAAGCGATGGCCACCGCGCTGGGGTTAGCTGGTGCGCGCGTGGTGCTGGCCGCCAGACGCGAAGACGCTTTGGCTGAGGCGGCAGGTCGGCTCAAAGCGCAGGGCATTGATGTTCAGAGCCTGCGCTGCGATCTGGCTCATTTGCCTGCCATTCAGGAAGTCGCATTGCGTGCTCAAGGGCTTGGCTCTATCGACATCCTCGTCAACGCAGCCGGTATCAACCAACGCGAACCCTTCATGTCGGTGAGCGCTGAGACTTGGGAAGCGCAAATTAATCTGCATCTGAGCGCCCCCTTCTTTCTCACCCAAGCGCTCGCGCCTGCGATGGCCGACCGCGGCTGGGGACGCATCATCAATATTGCCAGTTTACAAAGCTATCGCGCTTTTGGCAACAGCGCCCCTTACGGCGCAGGCAAAGGCGGCATCGTGCAACTGACTCGTGCCATTGCGCAGGAGTGGTCTTCCAAAGGCATCACTTGCAACGCGGTTGGCCCAGGTTTCTTTCCGACTGCGTTGACAGCACCCGTGTTTTCTGACCCCTCCGCTGTGTTGAAAAACGCCTCGCAAACTTGCGTTGGCCGCAATGGGGAGTTGACTGATTTATACGGCCTCAGCGTTTTTCTCGCCAGCGATGCTTCTAGCTACATCACAGGTCAAACCATCATGATCGATGGCGGCTTCACGGCGAAGTAGCACAAGCCCTTTTGACAACATGTCATGAAACCATCCGACACTCATCCGGCAATGCTCGGATCGCTGCTTCCTCCCAGCGATGTGAAGCCGCTGAACTTTAGCCCCGGGCCTACATCGCTTGCGGCTGAAGTGCAAGCAGGTGTCAAGGATTTGTTCGATGCGAAGCGCATGTGCTCGATGTACCTGTCGCATCGGTCGCCTGAGTTTTTAGACATTCTAAGCAGCGCGGTGCGACGCTGCCGCTTGGCGATGGACATTCCTGAGCAGTATGAAATTCTTTTCATGCATGGCGGTGGACACGGCCAGTTTGCGGCGGTTCCGCTGAACCTGTGTCCCAAAGGCGATGAAAAAGTGACTTACCTTGTCAATGGCACCTGGTCTAAACGCGCCTTATCCGAAGCATCAAAATACTGCCGCCCCATCGTTGTTTCCTCCGAGAGCGTAGCTGGCACATTTACCTACAATCCATCATTTGAAAATTTGGATCCTGAATCCAAATACGTTTATCTTTGCTCGAATGAAACAGTCAATGGGATTGAGTTGCATCAGTTGCCTAAGCTCGGCATCAAAGCACCCTTGGTGATTGACGCATCGTCAGACTTTTCCACCAAGCCCATTGACTGGGTGGGCTCCAACGTGGGCGTTCTGTATGCCTGCGCCTCCAAAAACATCGGACACCCCGGCATCACCCTGTGTGTGATCAGACGGGATTTGCTGGGCACACCCAGCAAACTTTGCCCAGGCGTGCTCTGCTACACCACCAATGCCCGAGAGGGCAATTTGTGGAACACCATCGCCACGTTCAACGTCGAGGTGGTCAACATCTATATGCAATGGATGATTGCTCAGGGTGGTGTCCATGAAATGGAACGACGTTCGATTGCAAAGTCAGCCATGCTGTACGATTTAATCGACAAGTCGGAGGGCTTTTATTCCACGCCTATCGCTGATCGGTCCATCCGCAGCCGCATGAACATCCCCTTTGATGTGGCCGGCGGCGACGAGGAAACCACTCGTAACTTCTTGATCCAAGCCTGGGAGCGAGGAATCGTTGGCCTGCGAACGCTCACCCCATTTGGCGTTGGGAAATACCTGAGAGCCAGTTTGTACAACGGCGTGAGCGTGCAGCAAACGCAAGTATTGGCCGAATTCATGGCGGATTTTTGAAAGAATAGAGTGATGCAAGCACTTGTTTACACCCAACCCAATGAAGTTCAGTTGCTGGATCGCCCCGATCCGTCTTTGGAATCAGGCGAAGTCATTTTGAAAATTGAGGCCGTGGGCATCTGCGGCTCTGATATGCATGCCTACCACGGCCATGATCCACGCCGCAAGCCTGGCTTGATCCTCGGTCATGAGTTTTGCGGCACAGTGCAGGAAAGCGCATCGCCCCACTGCGCCAAAGGCACGCGGGTTACCGGCAACCCGTTGATCACCTGTGGCACTTGCGAATATTGCGTTCAAGGCCGCAACAATTTGTGCAGCAATCGCACCATGGTCGGCATGACGCGCCCAGGCGCGTTTGCGCAATTCATGTCGATTCCTGCTGCATCGTTGATTGATATGCCGCAAGACATGCCAGCAGCGCATGCTGCCGTCACCGAACCAGCGGCCACAGCTTTGCATGCGATCAATTTGTCCATGCGTGCCTTGGTGCGCCCGGTGCAAGAGTGCCGCGTCCTGATCTTAGGCGGCGGTGCGATTGGCATGCTCTCGGCCTTGCTGCTGAAAAACTATGGCTGCATGGACATCAGTGTTGCCGAGGTCAACCCATTGCGCCGCCAGCAAATCGAGCAGTATGCGCAGGTCAAAACCTACAACCCAAAAGACGAATCACCTGCTGAGAATGCGTTTGACTATGTGATGGATGCTGTCGGCTCCAAAATCACCCGCAACACCGCCTTTGCCAGCATCAAACCGGGCGGTGTGCTCATGCACATTGGTTTGCAAGATTGGGCCAGCGAAGTGGATATGCGCAAGTTGACTCTGGCCGAAATCACCCTGCTGGGCACATACACCTA
Organism: Allobrachymonas sp.; assembly: GCA_012036375.1. Lineage (GTDB taxonomy): Bacteria > Pseudomonadota > Gammaproteobacteria > Burkholderiales > Burkholderiaceae_C > JANMDU01. The sequence goes on from JAAUOI010000016.1 coordinate 10,212, forward strand.
CACCACGGCCGATCTGAGAGCGACCGTTCAAGCCATTCATCGCGGCGCATTTGGCGGCTTGGAGTGGCTCGATACGCGCCCCTTGGCGCATGGTGCACAGGCTTTCCAAGACTTGGATCAAGGCAAAGCAGCTTCAGCCAAGGTGATTCTCTGCCCTTGAAAAATTTTGATTGCATCAATTTTGTAAATTTTTTATTTTTTGCACAAAGGAAAATGCCATGCATTCACTTCAATTCTTTTCCAGCATTAAATTCTCGTTATCTCAAGTGCTCGTTAGCTTTTGTTTTGTAGTGATTTTTTCCACACTACCAGCGCATGCTCAAACACCAATCCGCATCTCAGTGCAACCTGCCAACTATTCGATGCTGGCAGTTCATGTGGCTACCCAAAATGGCTACTGGAAAGAAGCGGGTCTGATCCCCAGCATCGTGACGTACCCTGCCGGAGTACCACAGATCAAGGCGAAAGCTGATTGGGATATTGGCCTGACTGGAGCAGTACCTGCGTTGATTGCCGCACGCGAGCACGACATGATGACCATTGCAATTGCAGATAATCAGTCTCGCACGAATGGCTTGTTGGCCAGCAAAGAAGTCGTGCAAAAATCAAAAATCAAAAAGCCATTCCATCTGGCACCCGGATTGCGGTAACTTTGAATTCCACAGCTGATTTCGCCGCACAAACCTGTTTGGCATTGTGGGGCGGTAAAATAAAGCAGATATAGTTTACACGGGAGGATCGCAAGCCGATGTCATGAAAGCTGGCATCGAAGGCAAAGCCGATGTATTGGCACTGTGGGCACCCAACACTTACACCATGCAAGAAAAACATGGCTATGAAATGTTCTGCAATGCGAACGACTTTAAAGCCGGAATCTACAACGCAGTGATCACAGGCCGCGAGTACGCAAAGAATCAACCTGAATCAGTGAAGGCATTTCTTGCCGTGATGATGCGATCAATCAATTGGATCAAGGCCAATCCTCAGCAAGCACAGGCGTTTTTCGTAAGCAATGCGAAGAAAGAAGGTGTAGAGGTGTCGGCCAACGCAGCAAAAAGCGATTACGAACTGCGACCGCTATTCAACCTAGATGAACAATTACAGGTCATGGGCGGTAGCCCGGAGAAACTTAACGATTCGCCTGCAGGTCGTTCGTTTTTTTCTATCAATGTATTTTTGACAGAAGGCAAAGCTGGAAGTCGCAGCATGCGACCTCAGTCATTCATCGATATCAGCTTCATGCAAAGACTTAAAGCAGACCCTAAACTTTCTGCCTTCGCTAATTCACGCTGAAATGTTTTGGGCTAGGATAGGCTTGCGCATTCGTTTGATAGTCGCAAGCTCCACAACATCAACATTGTTCGTCTGATTGGTTTTTTTTCATCAAAATAAGTATTTTTTCATATCAACTACAAGCAGTTTTTGAGGGGCTCAATTTTTTCCATCCATTCCAGTATTTGGCTAGGTAGCCAATTTGGGGGATGGTGTAAGGATGCAAAATGCATACATCTCCGTCAAATAACTTGCTTGCTTTACCACCGCTGCGATCGCTTATCGCTTTTGCTGCTGCATCAAGGCACTTGAGCTTTACAAAAGCCGCTGAGGAATTGCATCTCACGCCTAGTGCAATCAGTCATCAGGTGTGCACACTGGAAGACTTTTTAGGTAAAGCACTATTTATCAGAACCACTCGCCAGTTGCAGCTGACTGAAGGCGGAATGATTTTTCGAGACCAAGTGCAGTCGGCTGTCTCAGAGATCGCTACCGCAACTCAGCGCTTTAGAGGTTTCGAGCAAAATCGCGTGGTCACCATCAGCTGCACAAATGGCATCAGCTCCAATTGGCTCTTACCGCGTCTTGCGAAATTTCGAGAGCAATATCCCGGTCATCAAATTCATGTGGTGGCAAAAGATGCCTATACGGACTTCAGAGAACTGAATTCAGATTTGGCTATTTATTGGTTTAATTCACCGCCGCCTGAAGCCACTTTTCATGTCCTCTTTGATGAGGAGGTTTGTTTGGTTGGCTCACCCAAGTATTTGGCCACCCTTCCGCAGCCCATTGAACTGAGCTCTTTGCGGGATGCAACTTGGTTAAGTGTGCAATCCCCCGGAACAAGTTGGGTTGGTTGGAAAGAGTGGTTTACCAGCCTCGGTCTAGATTTGCCGAAACAGAACGAACACTTGCTCTTTAGCAACTCCATCCTGCAAACTCAGGCGGCCATACAAGATCAGGGACTAGCACTTGTCAGCCGTGTGCTGATTGATAAAGACCTGAAAGAAGGTCGTTTGGTAGAGCCCCTTGCTCTCGAAGTGAATACTGAATTCAAATGCTATTTACTCGAACCTCGCGGTGGCTTGCGCCATCATCCGGCTGCGCGCTTACTCAGCCGATGGCTGCAATCCCATACAAGCATTTGAGTCATTGATAGCAGCGTTAGGCTGCATCCCGTTCATGTAGACAGCTCGACATGAATAATTCTATGGGTCATGAATATTTATCGTTTGTGACAAGCTATTCATCTCATTAACATGCATATATCAAAGCACTTCACTCGATTAAGCGCTTTTCACCGTAACTTTACGAGGTGTTTGCATGTTAAGTTGGATTGCTTTTTATCTGGAAAAAGTTGCTAGGCACAAATCATCTGATTCCGCCAGCGTTGAGTACTCTTTTTCAGTTTTGCTCGATTTCCACAAACAGCTTTCATCGATTTATAACAAAACCGAATCTCTTCAAAACACTCGACTGGGCATCAGATTGCTCAGGGTTCGTACCCCGCTGGATTGGATTGCGCTTCGATCCAATCTTTTCCAAGTCATAGCGGTTGAGCAATGCGAAGCAAACGCCCGTCAGTATGTTGATCGGCTGGACAGTTGTTTGAAATACAACGTAAAACAGATGAATATTGAATCTCTGCATTTTGATTAATTTTTATTGGTAAATATCATGACTATTATTTTCAGTCGATTGTTAAAAATCTCTGCACTTTTAATCCTCACAGCTGCCAGCACAATCTGCGTTGGTCAGACTAAGCTCAAAGCTTGGAGCATCCATCCAGACAGTTACCCCGTGAGCCAAGCTCTACAGTTCTTTGCTGACGATGTCAAGAAAAGTACGGCTGGGCGGTATGAGGTTGAGGTCATTACTTCTGCCGGTGGACTAACTCCTGGCACAACCATCACCCCCGAAAAAGCACAGGAGATGTTGCTCAAAGGTGAGATTGATTTCGCTGTGTCCAACGTCGGCCCGTTGTCACAAAAAGCCCCCTCAATCAAAGTGTTAAGCCTCCCATTTTTGTTCACAGATTCGGAGCATATGTTCAAGCAATTGGACGGCAAACTAGGCAAACAATTTGAGGAAAAGTTACAAACTGTTCAATTCAAAGTTCTTGGCTGGTATGACGGAGGTGCACGTTCCTTTTACTGCGTTCAACCCATCAACGCAATGACAGACTTTGCTAATTTACGTATTCGGGTGATTCAATCTGAGGTTTATCTCGAGATGGTCAAGCTCATTGGGGGGCAGCCAAAATCAGTACCCTTTAAGGAAGTCTTGGGAGCGTTTCAAGAGGGCAAAATTGATTGCGCTGAAAACAATATGCCATCGTTTGAATCAACCGAGCATTACAAAGTTGCGAAAAATATGCTGGTCACCAATCATGTGGTTGCGGCTGAAGTTTTGTTGATTTCACCGAAGTTATTTGCTTCGCTATCGGCTGACGATAAACAAAAAATTGAAAAATCAGGGAGGCAGTCTTCGGTTGTTATGCGCGATTTATGGAAAAAAAGAGTGGCTTCTTCGCAGGAAATTGCATCTAAAAGCGGGGTCAAGTTTGTCCGCCTGAAAGACCCTGCGACCATGGTAAGAAAACTCGGGCCACTTTACGGAAAATACATGAACGATCCTGCAACACGTAGCGAATTGCTCACAATCATCGCTAACCAAAATTGAACTGGCAACATATCAGTTCATTTTAAATTTCTCGCCCAGGCTCTCTGCCCATCAATTGGGCTACTGCCTGCTGAGCCGTCACCTGCCCCTCAAGCAATGCCACCACGCAAGCTGTGATGGGCATCTCGACACCAAACAGTTGCGCACGAGTAAGTACCGCGTTCGCGCACCTCACACCCTCGGCCACTGCCCCAAGCGATGCAGTGGCCTGAGCGAGGCTTTGCCCTTGCGCGAGCAGCATGCCTACTTTGCGGTTACGGCTCAAATCGCCTGTGGCTGTAAGCACCAAATCACCCAAGCCGCTCAAGCCCATAAAGGTCTCTGCCTGAGCTCCGAGTGCTATGCCTAAACGCGTCATCTCGGCCAAGCCGCGCGTGATCAACGCGGCGCGGGCATTGAGCCCAAGGCCAAGGCCATCGCACAAACCAGTGGCGATGGCGAGAACGTTTTTCACAGCGCCGCCGACCTCCACACCAACGATGTCACTGTTTTCATAAACGCGCAAACGTTCGCTGTGAAAGGCCGAAACCAAGGTCTGCGTCACAGATCGTTGTTTGCTCGCAGCCACCAATGCTGTCAGCTGGCCTCTCGCCACCTCCTGAGCAAAACTTGGTCCACTCAAAACGCCGAGCAAGCGCATCATCTTGGGAGAAGTGGTCGCAGCAGCAATTTCGTGAGCAAGCCTTGCATTCGCATCAAAACCTTTGCACAGCCATGTCACAGGCGATGTGGCGGTTGAAAGTGCCTGCAAGCCAGCAGCCAGACCAGCCATAGGCGTAGCAATCACATACAGATCCGCTGCGAAATGGGCTGCTTGGTCGGCTTGGCCTTGCAAGATTTGAAGCGAAGAAGGTAATTGCACGCCCGGTAAATAACGCTCGTTGATGCGAGAGTGCTGCATCTGTTGAGCTTGGTTCGCCTCCCGAACGAACAAGCGAACATCATGCCGAGCCGAAGCCTGCACAGCAAGTGCAGTTCCCCAAGCACCGGCTCCAATCACTATAATTTTCATAGCACTCCACGCAGGTTTTATGCCGGCTAGAGTCACAAAATACTTAAAATTTAAGCTTGAATAGCACCTTCGCCCTGCTGCGCCAATTGCGCCTCATACATGGCTTGGAAATTGATTTCCGCCAAATGCACGGGCGGAAAACCAGCGCGCGTGATGATGTCGGCCACGCTGGCGCGCAAATAGGGATACACAATCTGCGGGCAGGCAATGCCGAGCACAGGGCTGAGCTGCTCTTGTGGCATGTTACGAATTTCAAAAATGCCCGCTTGCTTGGCTTCCACCAAGAACACTGTACGGTCTTTTGATCTTGGTCGTCACAGTAGCGGTTACTCCCACCTCGAACACGCCTTCTGCCACCGGCTGCGCATCGACACCCAGCTGAATATCAACCGCAGGCTGCTCTGACTCCAACAAAATCGCGGGCGAATTGGGCTGCTCCAAAGACATGTCTTTGAGGTAAATCCGCTGGATTTGGAAAACAGGAGCGGCCTCGCTGGGCGTGCCTTGCACATCGGTGACTTGATTTTCTGCCATACAAACTTTCGGGGAAAAATAAAACAATAAGGGAAACAAAACAAAGCCCGCCGATAGAGCGGGCTAGGGTTTAATTTGTCGAGTGATTATCGCAGAGCTTTTCGCCTCAACATGACTTATCGGTCAGCGGCAAATGCACGTTCGAACGTTGACCAACATGTTTATGCAGCCTCAAGCAATGGCATCAAACCACCCTTACTATCCAATGCCACCAAATCATCGCAGCCGCCCACATGCGTGTTGCCAATAAAAATTTGTGGCACTGTGCGTCGCCCGGTGATCTGCATCATCTGCTCGCGCTGGGTGGGATCGGTGTCGATACGAATTTCCTCAATCGCGGCCACGCCCTTGGACTTGAGCAATTGCTTGGCGCGTACGCAGTACGGACAAACAGCGGTGGTGTACATCTTGACGGTTTGCATGGTATTTCTTTCAAATCGGTGTAGTCGCAATAGATGCGTGTCGCCTTACGCTTTTTCAAGCGGCAATCCTGCCTCTTTCCAAGCTTTGAGCCCCCCGGCCAACGCCTGCGCATTCGCGTAACCGAGTTTTTTGGCTGCACCTACCAAGCGGCCAGCGCGCAGACCCGTGGGGCAAACCAAGATCAGTGGCAATTGCTTGTTTTTCACCGTAGTCTCTAGTTTGGCTTCAAACTCGCTTGACGGTAGATTTTTCGAACCCACAACATGGCCACCCGCAAACTCAGTACTGTCGCTCACATCCAGCACCACCGCCTTTTCGCGGTTCATCAAATTCACAGCCGCATTCGGATTTAAACTGCCGCCCCCGGCCAACGAACCACCTCGTAGCGCAGGCCACAGGAGCATCGCACCCGAGCCAAAAGCCACAACAATCAAGACCCAGTTATCAATCAAAAACTTCATTCTCTACCCACTTCGTAACAAACACAAAACGTGCATTTTAGAATGCCGGGTTGTTTCTCGCCGCAAGTCTGCGCGATTGACCGATACTTTTTTTGTTTTTTTGGGGAATTTCTGCATGTACACACTCGTTCTGATTCGGCATGGCGAATCCACTTGGAATCTTGAAAACCGCTTCACGGGCTGGACCGATGTCGATCTCACCGACACTGGTGTGGCGCAGGCCAAACAAGCCGGCCAGCTCCTCAAAGACTCAGGCTATGAGTTTGATGTTGCCTACACCAGTGTCCTCAAACGCGCCATTCGCACCCTTTTCCTCGCCCTAGACGAAATGGATCGCACTTGGCTGCCAGTCATGAAGCACTGGCGTTTGAATGAGCGTCACTATGGTGCGCTGCAAGGTCTGAACAAGGCTGAAACCGCTAAAAAGTTTGGCGACGAACAAGTGCTCATCTGGCGCAGAAGCTACGACACGCCGCCGCCCGCGTTGGAGGCGATCGATCCACGCAGCGAACGCAGCGATACCCGCTATGCCAAGCTCCAGCCCAGTCAAATTCCACTCACCGAATGCCTCAAAGACACGGTGGAGCGCGTGATCCCCTTCTGGAATGAATCCATAGCACCCGCTATCAAAGCGGGTAAACGCATTGTGGTGGCTGCTCACGGCAATTCGATTCGCGCCCTGATTAAATATTTGGATGGCATTTCTGATACTGACATCGTAAATCTGAATATTCCCAACGGCATTCCCTTGGTCTACGAGCTGGACGCCGATTTGAAGCCGATTCGGCATTTCTACTTGGGCGATTCAGAAAAAGCCGCTAAGGCCGCAGCTGCCGTGGCCTCGCAAGGTAAAGCCTGAGCCACTTTGTGCAAAAGTTCTCAGACTTTGGTCACCGCAAGCCCGAAAGGCAATCAGCTATGTTGATTTACAGGAACTGCGTGCACAAATCCGCCTCGAAGGTGTATATTTCTGCATCGGGTCAGTGATCTATGGTGATCGCTGGACAAGCAGTAGGCAAGGACGGTTCAGGTATGAACGCAAAACTCAAGATCGCGGGCTGGGTTTCCATGGGTGTGGTAGCCGGTGCGCTCACCACCATTTCTGTGCAGTCGGTGGCGCAACGTGCTCTTGCGCCGCTGCCACTAGAAGAAATGCAGCAGTTGGCCGCTGTGTTTGGCATGATCAAAACAGATTATGTGGAGCCAGTTGATGAAAAGGAGCTCATTAAAGACGCCATTCAGGGCATGGTCGCAGGACTGGATCCGCACAGTCAATATTTCGACAAAAAAGCCTTCAAAGAATTTCGCGAGGGGACCAGTGGCCGCTTCGTGGGTGTAGGCATCGAAATTTCTCAGGAAGAAGGCTTCGTCAAAGTTGTCTCGCCGATTGAAGGCTCGCCTGCCTTTCGCGCAGTCTCAAACCCAACGATTTGATCACCAAGATTGACGATACGCCTGTCAAAGGTTTGTCACTCAACGATGCCGTCAAGCGCATGCGCGGCGAAAGCGGTACGAAGGTTATCCTGACCATTTTGCGCCGCGACGAAAACAACCGCAGCTTCCCGGTAACGATCACGCGTGAAGAAATTCGTACCCAATCCGTGCGCAGCAAAAATATTGAGCCTGGCTATGCTTGGCTGCGTGTCAGCCAATTCCAAGAGCGTACTGCGGATGATTTCTCGCGCAAGCTCGAAGAAATTTACAAAGCCAATCCTCAGCTCAAGGGGTTGGTGCTGGATTTGCGCAATGATCCAGGCGGCTTGCTCGATGCTGCTGTAGCTATATCAGCGGCTTTCCTGCCTGATAACGTCACGGTGGTATCCACCAACGGCCAACTGGCAGAGAGTAAATTCACCTACAAAGCATCCCCCGAGTTTTACCGCCGAGGCGGTGTAGATGTAGTCAAGCGTTTGACGGATAACACCAAAGGCGTTTACAAAACCGTTCCTATCGTCGTCTTGGTCAATGAGGGTTCAGCCTCAGCCAGTGAGATTGTCGCCGGTGCTTTGCAAGACTATGGCCGAGCCAAAATCATGGGCAGCCAAACCTTTGGCAAAGGCAGCGTGCAGGTGATTCGGCCGCTCGGCCCTGAAACTGGTTTGAAGCTCACCACCAGCCGCTACTACACCCCTAAAGGCAACTCCATCCAAGCCAAAGGTATCGTGCCTGACATCATGGTGGATGAAACTGCCGAGGGTAATTTGTTTGCTGCGCTGCGTACCCGTGAAGCCGATTTAACCAAACATTTAGAAGATAAAAACGATCCCGCGGCAGCTGAGCGTGCAAAGGCCGCTGAAAAAGAACGCGAAAAAGAGCGTGAAGAGGCTCGCAAACGCCTAGAAGAATTTAACAAACGCCCAGAAGCCGAACGGCGACAACCCGAATTCGGTTCAGACAAAGATTTCCAACTCCAGCAAGCTATTAACCATCTCAAAGGCCGCGATGTGATGATTAGTAAAACGATGGCAGCTCGCAAGATTGAGCCCAAGACGAACTGATCACCTGCGCCAGTTGGCAATTGTCCAATCGTAGGGAATAAAGCGGATTTGGTAGCTTTCGTCTAAGGAAGCTGCTACTTCACTAGAGACGAAGCGCTTGGCATATGCAATGAAATTAGCAGCTTCACGCGGCACGAAATCTTCTGGGAAAAATTGAAAGATTTCGGACAAATACACGGTGCGATTGCTTGCATCAACACGCAAATTCCGCTCTTGTGCAAAGAACAATCTGCTTTCGCGCTCTAGCTCCTGCTCTAGGTCTGCCCCTGTAAAAGGTTTTTGCGGTAATTTCGGGCAAGACACTGCGCTGCAATTAAGCGCCCAATGAACTCGTGACTCACCAATCTGGCGAATCACTAAGTTTTCATAGTCATACAGCGAAATGCGTTCGCCACCGATCACATGCTTGTGGCCAATAAAAAAAACGATACCGCTGAGTCAGAC
>JAAUOI010000259.1 GCA_012036375.1 Allobrachymonas sp.
GCAATGTCGAGGCTTACTCCATTCCTATGGCCATGGCTGATGCTGTGAAATATCATGGCTCATGCAGCTTAGTCGGTGGTCTCGCTCAAATTGACAATGCTTTAAGCTCCTCGACCAATTTAAAGGCTGGCACAGAAGCTTTAGCTTCCAATGCATTTTTTCAAGAATACTTGACGACGACCAGCCGAACCTTCACTGTCACAACAACAGTCTCAGCTACACCGACCACGCTAACTTTTGCCTCTCAGACCTCTGTTTTGAGTGCGTTGCAATACTGCCAAGATACCAAAGTCGACGCAAACAAAAAACCTTAGTTCACCATCACCACTTTCCCCCGCACCCCGCGCGTGGCCATATGCGCGTAGGCGGATTTAAGGTCGCTCATGGGCATGGTGCGGTCGATCACAGGTTTGATTTTTCCCTCGGCATACCAAGTAGCCAATTGCTTGTATTGCGCCATGAAAGCTTTAGGCTCGCGTTTGGTGAAGTCGCCCCAAAACACACCAACGATACTCGCGCCTTTGAGCAGTGCAAGATTGAGCGGCAACGCAGGAATCGGGCCGCTGGCAAAGCCAATCACCAAATAGCGGCCACGCCAAGCAATCGAACGGAAGGCGGGCTCGGCGAACTGCCCGCCAATCGGGTCATACACCACATCAGGCGCTTTCGTGCCCAACGATTCGCTCGTGGCTTTGATCGCAGCACGAAACGCTTCACTGAACTTTTCAGCATCGCCAAACGCGCCATAGTTAATTACTGCATCTGCGCCGATTTCTTGGGCGAGATCGCATTTGGCCTGACTCGAAGCCGCCGCAATCACTTTTGCACCCGCCGCTTTCGCAATCTGAATCGCCGCCGTGCCCACACCACCAGCCGCGCCCATCACCAGCACCGCCTCGCCCGCCTGCAAGGCGCGCGATCTACCAGCGCGTGAATCGTTGTCGCATAGGTCATGAGCAGCGAAGCACCATCTTCAAACGTGAAGCCCGCTGGCATCGGCAAGGCCAGTATCGCAGGCAGGCAAGCGTGCGTGGCAAAACCACCCGTGCCATGCAAGCAAATCACACGCTGCCCCACTTGCAGATGCGCCACACCCTCGCCCACCGCCTGCACAATGCCCGCAAACTCCGAGCCAGGCACGAAGGGCAAAGGCGGCTTGAACTGGTATTTGTTCTCCACGATCAGCTTGTCAGGAAAATTCAAGCTCGCCGCTTTAATTTCCACCAATACTTCACCGGCCTTGGGCTCAGGCATCGGCAACGCCCTCCAAGCCAAAGCCTCTACACCCACTGGGTTCGCGCATTCCCAAGCCTGCATTTGCATCACGGTCTCCTTCGTTTGCGAATTTGTTTTCAACGAAGCAACAGGATAGCAGAGCATCAGCCGCGAGGTGTTGGGCGCGCGACATGAAAAACCCGCAGACCTGAAGACTCAGGCGCTGCGGGTTGCTGTTAGATTGATCGAAACCGATCAGTCTTCGAAACCACATCCTTCGCCGCCAAGACCCTGTGGAGTCTCCAATCCTCTTGAGACGAAAAAGCGGCTATTCGATGGATAAAACTTGTTACCGAAAGCAGTGACTGACAAGCCAAAGCCCGCTTGCATACTTTCGAAGCCAAGGCAAATCGATTTGGCTTCCTTGTAGTCGAAGGTGTAGTTGTTACGGCTGACAGTTTCACCGTAGACGCCATAGCTGCTGGTGCCAGACGGTAAGCTCAGGCTGATTGCGGCGTAAGTGCCCGTGTTGGCATTGCTGCTTGACAACTCACCCGTACCCAAGTTAAAGCGCATGAAGTTGTACTTGTCTTGCGGGGCAGATTCGTAATCGTTTTGTTGCCAGAATGCGTTGCCGCCTTCGATACGCCCATCGATGCTGTAGTCATCATAAGTTGTCACGCCAGCAGCAGTGCCCAGATTTTTGGCTGCGCGTGCTTGGTCTGCGTTGACTTGCAATTCCAACTTGCCCGTCAGTGAGCATTCGATCTCAATAGAAGTGTCGGCGTTATTGTCATAGTCGTAAGTACGGACGTAGTAAGCGAATTCTGTCTCGCTGATTTGTTGCCTATAGACATTCAGGCTTTTGTTGCCGCTACGCCCGTTAGAAGACATATACAGTGAGTAGGTAGGCGTCTGAGTGTTTCCAGAGACAGACCAGCTCGCATTTTGAGCATCTGCAAAAGCCATGCTCCAAACGGTAGTGGCCGTGGCAGTTTCCGTGGTGGAGGCCACAATGCTGACATCGCCATTTGAAGCGATTTGCAAGCTCGCCTTGTACAGAAGTTGCTCAACTTCTTCGTCATCATTATCTATCTCGTGTTCACACATGGTCAAGGCAAACGACTTGCTCGATGCGCCAGGGGTGACGAATACCGCTGGGCTGGCCCAAGCGACTTCAGGTAAAGGTGTAGCTGCTGGCGCGGCGCTATCGCTGCCGCCGCCGCAGGCAGCCAGTAAGGACAGCATCAAAGCGGATGCCGCGCTTTGAGCCAAAGAGAGGTTTTCATGTGAATCCTTTTGAGTTGTCAGTGTGTGAAAATACACGCAGATGCGTTTCTGAGTGTATTTCTACGTCACACAAAGTCAATTCCATCGAAAGTGTTCATCTGCTTATGGTGAGAAATACTTTCGACTTAGATGCTATTAAAAATATAGCACTCCACGCACATTTTATAACGGCTAGAGACTCAAATGGCTTAAAAAATGGTGTCGCAACCGCAGACCAAGGCAGCACATGAGCTTAAGGCCTAGGCTGCTAAGTGATGCATTCAACTGCGCGGGCTGTGTGCTTGGCTCTTCGCGTCGAGTTTGGCTTTGAGCACAGCCAATAATTGATCTGGCAGCAGTCGTTGGGCAAGTTTGAAGAGCAAGAGGGCGATGATGCCATCATCGAGCCAGCCGAGGATGGGCAAGAAATCAGTGATGAGGTCAAATGGGCTGACGATATACAAAGCCGCGGCAATGGCCACGAGCTTGGCCACAATCGGTGTGCGCCCATCGTGTAGCAGATGCCACATGAGCAGCAGCTCTTTGCGAAATCGGGTGAAGAGTAAACCGAGCTTGAACATCGCCATCCCCTTTGAAGTCATGTTTGCATTCACATTTGCAATCACGTTTGTACCCGTGGAATCGGGCTTGCATCTAACGTGAGGGCGTAAGCTTGGATGACAAGCTGGCTTGCCAGCAGGGATGCTGCGAGCCAATTGCCCGCTCTGTACTTTAGCGCACGACTCTGAGCATGGCCAGCGCGTTGATGCGCAACTGAGCTGCATCGCTTGCTGAGAGGCCGCGTGCGGTGGCGGCGCGTTCGAGCAAGCTACAGGCTTCGCTGGATTCTGCCGCTTTGGCGGGGGTGGCGAACATATTGGTAAAAAATTGAGCAATCGTTTGCATGAGGGTCTTTCAAGAAGATGAACGGTTCGGCAGAGAATGGATGGAGGAGAAGCAAATACTCACCTCACTTAATTAAGGGTATACCCTATATTATAAGTAGTTACCCTAGTATTTTCTTGCGAACTTGATGCAGCGATTGCATAACGATTGATCAATGCGCTCATTTCAGTTGGGATGCACGATCAGATAAATATGTTAATAAGAATCGTTCTCATTTATGTTATGATTTGAACATTCTGATTTTATGAAGGAGTGTTTGATGAAACCGTCATGGATAGCCGCTGGTGTGAGCACGTTAACGGCCTTGTCTGCTTTGCTGGCTTTGCCCGGCTTGGCGCAGGGGCAAGACAACAAAAGCTTGAATCTTTACAACGCGCGGCATTACAGCACCGACGAAGCGCTGTTCAGCGATTTCACCAAGGCCACGGGCATCAAGGTCAATCGCGTGAATGCGGATGATGCGGGCATCATCAATCGCTTAAAGGCCGAGGGCAGCTCCTCGCCGGCGGATGTGATTTTGCTGGTGGATGCCGCACGCTTGTGGCGCGGTGAGGTCGATGGCCTGTATGCGCCGGTGAAATCCAAGCTGCTGGAAGACGCGATTCCCGAGAAATTCCGCGCCAAAGCCACGCCCGAGGGCACGAATTGGTTTGGCTTTTCCACCCGCGCCCGCGTGGTGGTCTACAACAAGGCCAACACCAAGCGCGAAGATGTAGACACCTACGAAGAGCTGGCCGACGCAAAGAACAAAGGCAAACTCTGCACGCGCAGCGGCTCGCATCCGTACAACCTTTCGCTGTTTGGCGCAGTGCAAGAGCATTTAGGCGCTGAGAAGACTGAAAGCTGGCTCAAGGGCTTGGTGGCGAATATGGCGCGTGACCCCAAGGGCGGCGATACCGATCAAGTCAAAGCCGCAGCCAGCGGCGAATGCGCCATTGCGCTGACCAACACCTATTACCTCGCCCGCCTGATGCGCTCCACCGCGCCAGAAGACCGCGCGGTGATGGAGAAAGTCGGCATCGTCTTCCCCAACCAAAGCACTTGGGGCACGCACATGAACATCGCTGGCGGCGCGATGGCCAAACATGCGAAAAACCGCGAAGCAGCGATGAAATTCCTTGAATACCTCGCCAGCCCCGCCGCACAAAAGCATTTTGCCGATGGCAACAATGAGTGGCCGACTGCCAAGGGCGTGAAGATGGAAAACGCCGCACTGCAAGCGATGTTGGTGGGCAATGGCGGCGATGGCTTTAAAACGGAGACGATTCCTGTGAGCGTGATTGGAATGAATCAGGTGAAGGTGCAGCAAATGTTGGATCGCGTGGGCTACAAGTAAATTAAATGGGGTCAGATACTATTTAATTTTGCGCTCTTTGCGTTTGTTTCTTGGTTGGCTCGCTACGGCCTTTGTTTTTGTTTCTCGGTGACTTGGTTTGTGCGCTTTGGCCTGCATGTGCTTTGTGTTTTTGTTTCTCGGTTAGGTGA
>JAAUOI010000260.1 GCA_012036375.1 Allobrachymonas sp.
GCCAGTCCGGACGGAACCGCCGACGGGAACTGGCAACCGTAACCTGCGCGCTCGACGTTAACCGGCATGACGGACGTTTCCGAGATCCTCCACCGCATCGAGGGCGGCGACCCGCAAGCCGGCGAGCAGCTCTTGCCGCTGATCTACGACGAACTACGCCGCCGCGCCGCGCAGTTGATTTTGGCCGCCAATCCAGGTGCCAGTTTCATCGGCCCGCAGCCCGCCCAGTGGTACGGCATTGCCACCGTGACGCTGAGCTTCAATGCCGATGGCAGCTTGCGCAATGTGGATCTGATGCGACGCTCCTCCATTTCGCCAGAAGTCAATGCCATGGCCTTGGAGGCCGCTAGGCGCGTAGGCAACTTTGGCTCAGTGAGCAATTTGCCTCAGCCTTGGCAGTTCAATGAGACGTTTTTGTACAACACCGACAAGCAATTCCAGCTCGACACAATTGTTGCGAATCGATGATTCCCAAGCTTGAATGTGTTGCATGACACAATCGCAGCATGTTCTTCACCATCCCCACGATCCTGACTTGGACGCGCATTGTTGCCATCCCGCTGATCGTGGGCGTTTACTACAGCGATGGCATGAGCATGCTCACCAAAATTGGGTGGCCACGGTAATGTTTGTGGTGTTCGCGCTCACGGATTGGCTCGATGGCTATTTGGCTCGCAAGCTCAACCAAACCTCCAGCTTTGGTGCGTTCCTTGACCCTGTGGCGGATAAGTTTTTAGTCTGCGCCGCCTTGCTGGTGCTGGTGCATATGCAGCGCACCGATGTCTTTGTGGCGCTCATCATCATTGGCCGCGAAATTGCCATTTCTGCCTTGCGTGAGTGGATGGCCCAAATCGGCGCATCGCGCTCGGTGGCCGTTCACATGATTGGCAAGCTCAAAACAACGGCGCAGATGGTGGCCATTCCGTTCTTGCTATTTGATGGCGTGCTGCTCGGTCTCATTGACACCAAAATCTGGGGCACTTGGCTGATCTGGATTGCAGCCATTCTCACTGTATGGAGCATGGTCTATTACCTGCAAAAAGCCCTGCCCGAGATTCGCGCGCGGGTGAAATAAATCCCGCAAGCTCTGACTCTCGCACCCTCATGAATTCCGAAAACGACACCGCGTGGCTGCGCGCCATGCCCGGCATCTTCGTGTTGATCTGGTCCACAGGCTTGTGAGCGCCAAGCTGGCCATGCCACATGCAGCACCGTTTTCCTTCCTCTGCGCCCGCTATGCCGCCACGATTGTTTGCTTCATGCTGTGGATCAGCTGGGCTCGCCCCGCATGGCCGCAAGGCCGCTCGCAATGGTTGCATTTGGGCATCACCGGCATTTTGATGCATGCGGGCTACTTGGGCGGCGTTTGGGCCGCGATCAAGCTGGGCATGAGCGCGGGTTTATCAGCGCTGATTGTGAGCTTGCAACCCATCATCACGGCGATTTGGCTCTCTTCCCAAGGCTCGCGAGTGACGAAGCGGCAATGGCTCGGCCTTGCGCTTGGCCTCGTGGGTCTGGCCTTTGTGTTGTCAGACAAACTCGGAACGGTCGAAGTCACCCTCGTGCCTATGCTCTGGGTCCTGCTTGCGCTGGCCTCCATCACGATTGGCACGCTGTATCAAAAAGCTTGGGTCAAGCCCTGCGATGTGCGCACGGCCAACACCGTACAAATGATCGGCGCATTAGCCGTGAGCTTGCCATTGGCTCTCATTGAGCCGCATCACATCACTTGGAATCTTGAGACCATCACTGCACTGACTTGGGCGGTGCTCGGCTTGTCGATGGGTGCAAGCTCACTGATGTACATGATGATCCAACGTGGCGCAGTCAGCCGCGTCACGGCCTTGCTGTACCTCGTCCCGCCCACCACAGCCGTGATCGCATGGCTGATGTTTGGCGAGCGCATCACGGCGCTGATGTTGCTAGGCATGCTGATTGCAGCCTATGCGGTGTATCTGGTGCTCAAGCCTGCCTCACCGCCGATTTTACAAGCCAAATAGCCCACTAGCCGGCATAAAATATGCGCGGAGTGCTATTGATTTGATTGTATTACTCCCAAGGCCGCGCCTTGAATCGCTGCATCACATGCTCGCGCAGCAGGCGCACGCGCTTCGGCGTTTGAGCGCGAAACGGAGCGAGCCATTGAATATTCGCATTGCGCATCGCATAGCCAGGCAGCAGGCGTACAAGCTGGCCAGAGGCGATTAGCGGCGCTACATCCCACAGACTGCGCAGCATAATCCCGCGCCCGCTCACACACCAATCGCGCACCAGCTCTCCAGAATTACTGATCAAAGCACCTTTGATTTTGATGGCCTGCGCAGGTTTGCGATCACCCTCTCTGCCAAGCAGCCAAGTGCCGCTGGGCGTATCGCTCTCACGCACTTGCAGGCAATCATGCTGCAGCAAATCTTCCAAGCTGCGCGGCTTACCATGTGCCTTCACATAAGCGGGCGATGCCACAAGAACGCGCTCGTTTTTCGCCAGCAAAGTGGCAGACCATTGGCTCGTGCGATTGGCCTGCGGTGCCCACAGCCACACCGCCGCATCAAAGCCCTCAGCGGCCAAATCGGGCAGCCGCTCGGTGAGCTGCAAATCAATGCACACCTTGGGATGCAAGATTTGAAAATCGGCCAAGGCTGCACCCAGCCAAATCCGCCCAAAGCCAAACGTGGCAGCGAGTCGAATCTGCCCCGAAGGCTCGCGCGCCTGATCGCGCAAAGCCTCTTCTGCTTCGCTAAAACCAGCGAGCAAGCCTGCCGCCTTCTCGCAGAGCAGCTCGCCCTCCGCCGTGGCCGCCACGCGCCGCGTCGTGCGGTAAAACAGCTTCACACCCAGCTTGGCTTCTAGCGCAGCCAAACGCTTGGTCATCGCGGCGCGGCCACGCCCAGCAGCGCCGCCGCCGCAGTCAGCGAGCCCGCATCGCGGATGCTGAGCACCAGTTCTAAATCTGCACGTTCCATGATGGAATTTTATTATTTCTCCAAAAGAAATAATGAATTGCTTAATTATTGCTTTATCTCACAGCACTTGTCGATCACAATTGCTCCATGTTTGAAGGCTTCACTCCTTTTTCTCTCAAACGCAACGGCATCCAGCTGCATGGCCGCATGGCTCTCAGCGCCTCGTGGGAAGGCCCGCCTTTGCTGCTATTGCATGGCCATCCGCAAACGCATGCCATGTGGCACAAGGTTGCGCCCGAGCTCGCCAAGCGTTTCAAGCTCGTGCTCATGGATTTGCGTGGCTATGGCGATTCAAGCCGCCCACCTGAAGATGAAGCTCATGCGAATTACAGCAAGCGCGAGATGGCGCTAGATGCAGTTGCCGTGATGCAGCATTTCGGCTTCTCGCAATTCAACATCCTCGCCCATGATCGCGGCGCAAGAGTCGCGCATCGCCTCGCTGCTGATCATCCAGATCTTGTGCAGCGCATGATGCTGCTCGATATTGCGCCCACGCTGGGCATGTATGAAAACACTACCTCAAATTTTGCCACCGCCTACTGGCATTGGTTTTTTCTCATTCAGCCGCAGCCACTGCCTGAAGCCTTAATTGAAAGCGATCCCGTGCGCTATATCCGCTCCGTGATGGGCAAGCGCCATGCGGGCTTGGCCGCTTTTTCCCCAGAAGCCATGGCGGAATACGAGCGCTGCATTCAAATCCCCAGCAGCGCACGCGGCATCTGCGAAGACTACCGCGCCAGCGCCACGATTGATTTAGAGCATGACCGCGCAGACATCGCCGCTGGCAAAAAGCTCGCGCTTCCGCTTCGCATCCTCTGGGGCCAGCATGGCGCAGTCGGCGCAAATTTCGATGTACTCAAGCTTTGGAGCGAACGTGCAACCCAAGTCTCTGGCCGCGCACTAGCCTGCGGCCACTACATCGCCGAAGAAGCCCCCGGAGAACTCTTTGCCGAAGCTCACAACTTTTTTCATCTTAAACATCAAAGGAACTCAACATGACACAACAGCGCATTGCAGTGATCGCCGGCGACGGCATTGGCACCGAAGTGATGCCCGAGGGCATTCGCGTGCTCGATGCCGCAGCCCGCAAATTCGGCATTGATCTCAAATTTGACCACTTCGATTTCTCCAGCTGTAATTACTATGAGAAACACGGCAAGATGCTTCCCGACAATTGGAAAGACCAAATCAGCGGGCACGATGCGATTTTCTTCGGCGCGGTTGGCTGGCCAGACAAAATCCCTGATCACGTCTCGCTCTGGGGCTCGCTGCTCATGTTCCGCCGAGAGTTCGATCAATACATCAACCTGCGCCCCGCCAAGCTCATGCCCGGCGTGCGTGCGCCAGTCGTCAAGCGCGATGGCACGCCTTATGCCGCTGGCGAAATTGATTTCTACATCGTCCGCGAAAACACCGAAGGCGAATACTCCAGCATCGGCGGCAAAATGTTCCCCGGCACCGAGCGCGAGTTCGTTTTGCAAGAATCTGTGTTCACCCGCATCGGCGTGGATCGCGTTTTGAAATTCGCCTTCGAGCTCGCTCAATCACGACCGAAAAAGCATTTAACCAGCGCTACCAAATCCAACGGCATCTCGATCTCCATGCCGTATTGGGATGAGCGAGTTGAAGAAATGGCCAAGGGCTATCCAGCCATCAACGTCGATAAATTCCATATCGACATCTTGACCGCCCATTTCGTGCAGCGCCCCAGCTTCTTCGATGTGGTCGTCGCATCGAACCTGTTTGGCGACATCCTCTCCGATCTCGGCCCCGCATGCACCGGCACGATTGGCATTGCGCCAAGCGCCAACTTGAATCCCACGAAAAAATTCCCATCGCTTTTCGAGTCCCGCTGCACGGCTCCGGCGCCCGACATCGCCTGGCAAAAACATCGCCGAACCCCAATCGG
>JAAUOI010000261.1 GCA_012036375.1 Allobrachymonas sp.
GAAATCCCCTCGCGATAGTCCCGCGCCCTAATGGACAATCTCGGTTAAAAACTGGCTTGCGCACTCATAGCGTGGGGTTTGTACGGGTGGCAAGTCGCTTTTGTGCGCTCTGCCACGCGCTGTGCGACATTTCGTCACACTTTGGGTCGATTTCTCTTCCCCCGGGTTGTCGTGGTCAACTCTGAGCGTTCGGCCTACGTTACACTGCCGCTTTGCATTTTTCAGGAGAGGTAACACCATGAAAACGACTATTTCTAGCTGGGCTCTGAGCCTCGCCGCATTGGCTGCGGTATTCGCTTGGCCAATGTCAGCTTCTGCGCAAACCGCCGCTCTGCCCAAAGCCGAGGTGACCTTGTATTTTCAGCACTATTGGCCACAAACCGCGCTCACGGTGAAAGAGTTGGTTACGCCGTGGTGCGATACGATTGCCAAAGAATCGAACCAGCGCATGCGCTGCGTCACCTTGCCGGCGATGAGCGGCGGCGGCACGCCGGCGCAGCTTGTGGATCGCGTCAAAGAAGGCGTGGACGATGCCGTGCTCACCGTGCTGGGCTACACGCCTGGGCGTTTTCCGCGCATGGAAGTGTTTGAGCTGCCGTTCATGACGCGCAACGCCGAGGCTGCGTCTAAGGCCGCTTGGGATTACATGAATAAGAATGCATCGCAAGAGTTTGCCGGCATGAAAGTGCTGGCCATGTGGGTACATGACGAAGGACAGATTCACACCAAGGGCAAGCAGATCAAGACCCTGGCAGATTTCAAAGGCATGAAAATGCGCGCACCATCCCGCGAGACGACCAAGCTCTTGCAAGCCTTAGGCGCAACCCCCGTGGGCATGCCGATTACCGGAGTGACGGAAGCGATTACCAAGGGCACGATTGACGGCACGATGGTGCCTTGGGATGCTGCGGCTTCGTTCCGCATCCACGAAGCGGCGAACCTGCACACTGAAACACCCGCCGGCAGCCCAGCGCTGTACACGATAGGCTTGGTGTTTGCCATGAACGAGAAGCGCTACAACGGCCTGCCTGCTGATCTCAAAGCCATCATTGACAAACATTCGGGTGCACAGCTGTCTGCCCGCATGGGCAGGATGTGGGACGATTCTGCTGCGCCAGCGCGCGCCAAGGCGCAAGCGGCGGGCAATCAGTTCTACACCCTGCCGTCAACCGAATTGGCTCGGTGGCAAGAGGCGGCCAAGCCGGTGCAAGCCGAATGGATGATTGATATGCACAAGCGCGGCATTGATGGCCGGGCGCTGTTTGATGATGCCAAGCGATTGCTGGCGAAATACGAGGCCGCACCATCTGTCACCGCAAAAACACCTTCGAAGGCAGTCCCTAAAAAGAAACCGTAAGATTTCTTCTCCCGAGCCTACAATGAAACCATGATTTCCCGCGAACCTACTCTTGAACGCTTGGCCACGGCCAAAACTTTGCTGCTTGATCCCTTTGGCTTGGATGAATCGCATCTGCGCAAAGCATTGAGCGCGATCACCTCCCATCAAGTCGATGACGCGGATTTGTATTTTCAATACACGCGCTCAGAAGGCTGGAGCTTGGAAGAGGGCATCGTGAAAACGGGCTCGTTCTCGATTGACCAAGGCGTGGGCGTACGAGCTGTTAGCGGCGAAAAAACAGCTTTTGCTTATTCTGACGATATTTCTTGGAGTTCACTGCTGGATGCTTGCCATACAGTGCGCTCGATTGGTGCGGCAGGCGATAAGAAATCTGTCAAGGTTGCTGCGAAAAATATAGCGAAGGCGCGTTCGCTCTATGGCGGTATTGACCCGATTTCTACGCTGGACAGCACCACCAAAGTGAATTTGCTGGGAAAGGTCGAGAAAACCGCCCGCGCCAAAGACAAGCGCATCGTGCAGGTGATGGCGGGCTTGGCCAGTGAATACGACGTGGTGATGGTGGCGCGGGCGGATGGCACGCTGGCCGCTGATGTGAGGCCCTTGGTACGTTTGTCTGTGACGGTGATCGCCGAGCAAAAAATCGGTTCTGAGATGCGCCGTGAAACTGGCTCAGGCGGCGGTGGCGGGCGCTTTGGCTTGGCTTACTTCACCGACGCGATGATTGAAGAATATGTGAGTAGCGCAGTCAGTGCGGCGCTCACTAATTTGGATTCGCGCCCCGCGCCAGCAGGCGAGATGACCGTGGTGCTCGGGCCCGGCTGGCCGGGTGTGCTCCTGCATGAAGCGGTCGGGCATGGTTTGGAAGGCGATTTCAATCGCAAAGGCTCCAGCGCATTTGCCGGCATGGTCGGCAAACGCGTGGCGGCCAAAGGCGTGACGGTGCTCGATGACGGCACCATTGCGGATCGTCGCGGCTCGCTCAATGTGGACGATGAAGGCAATGCCACGCAGAAAAATGTACTGATTGAAGATGGCATTTTGAAAGGCTATATCCAAGATGCCACCAATGCGCGCTTGATGGGCGTTAAGCCCACCGGCAATGGCCGCCGCGAAAGCTATGCGGCCGTGCCGATGCCACGCATGACGAATACCTACATGCTGGGCGGCGACAAAGCCCCAGAAGAAATCGTGGCCAGCATCAAGCGCGGCCTGTATGCCACCAACTTTGGCGGCGGGCAGGTAGACATCACCTCGGGCAAATTTGTGTTCTCTGCCAGCGAAGCTTTTTGGGTGGAAAACGGAAAAATTCAGTATCCGGTCAAAGGTGCAACAATTGTGGGCAGCGGTCCCGACAGTCTGAAGAAAGTCACCATGATTGGCAATGATTTGCGTCTGGATACTGGCGTGGGTGTGTGTGGTAAAGAAGGCCAAAGCGTGCCCGTGGGTGTGGGGCAACCAACACTTCGGCTCGAAGGTTTGACGGTGGGCGGAACGGCATGACTTCGGTTTCGCGTTTTCAGATCGATCAAAACACAGGCTTGCCGGACATCAAAGATTTTGCCGAGTTCGGGCAAGCATTGCGTTCGATGTCCAACGACGGCGAAACGCACAAGCTTTCAGATGGCATGGGTGAGCTCTCGCATGCGATTGAGCGTGTGGGTAAGGCGCTCTCTAGCCATCAGCGCGGTGCAACAGTTGGCCCTTTGCTCGTTGATTTGCTCACCGCTTTGCGAAAGCATCGCCAGTTGGTGGTGGGCTTGTCGGAGTCTTGGCGCACGCTGTACGAATATGCGGCCTATTTGGCGGCTTTGAATAATTTCCGCGTGCTGGTGGGGCAATGGCTAGTCGAGCGCAACATCACGGGCGACAATGAAGTCGTGATCGAGGATTTTGAAATGATCGGCTGGCGCACTTTGGGCGAGGGTCTGATGATGATTGATATTCATGAGCAGGCTTTGAATCAGGCGCAAGTGGAGTCATCGATGGCGCCGATTGATCAATCGCGTTTGGCACGGGCGAAAAGCTGGTGGGGCAATTTGCGTGGCAAGTCAGGTGAGGGCGAGAGCCCTATCCAATAACGAGACCGTGTCACTATCTTGTGTTAGTATTCAAACATGTATCGCGCTTTTTACTTTTACTTTTGGTTCTCTGTCCCCGGCGGACGAGAGGCATCGGCATAAATTAAATCCGCATCCCTCCATCGAACCGCCGAGCAACCCTCAGGCGGTTTTTTTATTTTCTTTTCACTGATTTTCAAGGAGTCCGATATGTCCAACACCACTACCTCTGATGCTTGGTATCCCCCCGGCAGCCAACCGCAAGACCGTACCAGTCAAACCGATGACGCTCGAATCAAGGACATTACCGTGCTCCCCCCTCCTGAACACCTGATCCGTTTCTTTCCGATTCGCGGCACAACAGTTGAAACGCTGATTGAGTCCACGCGCAAGAGCATTCAAAACATCATGCACGGCAAAGATGATCGCCTGTTGGTGGTGATCGGCCCCTGCTCGATCCATGATCCTGCTGCCGCGCTGGATTACGCCCGTCGCTTGAAAGCTGTGCGTGAAAAATATGCTGACACACTAGAGATCGTGATGCGTGTGTATTTCGAGAAGCCGCGCACCACAGTGGGTTGGAAAGGCTTGATCAACGATCCATACTTGGATGAAAGCTATCGCATCGATGAAGGCTTGCGTATTGCGCGCCAGTTACTGATCGAGATCAACCGCATCGGCCTGCCAGCTGGCAGCGAATTTCTCGACGTGATTTCCCCGCAATACATCGGCGATTTGATCGCTTGGGGCGCAATCGGCGCACGTACCACCGAGAGCCAAGTGCACCGCGAGTTGGCCAGCGGTCTTTCCGCCCCGATTGGATTTAAAAACGGTACCGATGGCAACATCAAAATTGCGACCGATGCGATTCAAGCTGCAGGCGGCGGCCATCACTTTCTCTCGGTGCATAAAAACGGTCAGGTGGCGATTGTGCAGACCAATGGCAACAAGGATTGCCATGTGATTCTGCGCGGCGGCAAAACGCCCAATTACGACGCAGCGAGCGTGGCCGCAGCTTGCAAAGATTTAGCGGCTGCCAAACTGCCGCAAACCTTGATGATTGATTGCAGTCATGCCAATTCATCGAAGCAACATGAAAAGCAGCTCGAAGTGGCTCGCGATATTGCGGCGCAAGTCTCGGGCGGCAGCAAGAGCGTTTTTGGCGTAATGTTAGAGAGCCATCTCGTCGCTGGCAACCAAAAATTCACTCCCGGCAAAGACGATGTGAGCGCCTTGACCTACGGCCAAAGCATCACCGACGCTTGCCTGAGCTGGGATGATTCCATGCAGGCGCTACAGGTGTTATCTGAGGCGGTGAAGGTGCGTAGGGGGTAACCAGCTCGGTTAGGATGCTTGATTGCTTTGTTGGCTCGCTTTGGCCTGCGTGCGCCTGTGCGCAGGGGCTCATGCAGGTTGCGCGGAGTACGCGCACCTGCCGCGA
>JAAUOI010000262.1 GCA_012036375.1 Allobrachymonas sp.
CATTGGCTGGATGAACATGGCGTTCACGCTCGCCGTGTCAGTCGCCTTTCTTCTTTTTTCACGACGAGATCATTGGCCTGTTCACGCAAGACGCGGCGGTGATTGCCATTGGCGGCGAGTGGTTGTCGATTCTCGCGTATTCGTATTTTGTGTATGGCTGGTGGATGGTGGCCGTGCAGGCTTACAACGGCGCAGGCGACACCATGACGCCCACCTACATCAACCTCGTGTTCTTCTGGTTGATTCAAATTCCGCTGGCTTGGGCTTTGGCGATCCCGATGGGCTGGGCGCATTCTGGTGTGTTTTGGGGCGTTTTTGTCTCGGAAACTGCGGTGGGGCTGTTCACGCTGTGGCTGTTTTCACGCGGGCGCTGGAAAACGGTGAAGGTGTGATTTTGATTGTTGATGGAGTCAATTTTTTTGAAAGGAAACATCATGCGAGTCGAACCTTATCTCATGTTCGCTGGCCGCTGCGAAGAGGCATTAGAGTTTTACAAACAGGCGGTGGATGCCAAGCCCGTGATGGTGTTGCGCTTTGATGAAAGTCCAGACAAAAATCATCCGATGCCCTTGCCGCCCAATTGGGGCAACAAGATCATGCACTGCGGCTTCATGGTGGGCCAAACGCTGGTTATGGCCACTGACGGAGGCAGCGTAGACCAAGTTGTTTACTCCGGCGTGAGCCTGTCCATTACCGCTGACGACGAAACGCAGGCGCAGCGCATGTTTGCAGCGCTGTCCGGCGGTGGCTCGGTCACGATGCCGATGAGCAAAACCTTCTGGTCGCCTTGCTTTGGCATGTGTACCGATCAATTCGGCGTGAACTGGATGATCGGCACAGATGGTGATTTTCAGGGTTAGTTTTTAAACCAAATCAGCCTCTAGCCGTCATCAAACCTGCGCAGAGTGCTATTTATTCAGGAGTTAATCATGACAGGAACGGTTCAACTGCATCGCGTGCTCACGAGCACGCCTGAGAAAATTTGGCGTGCGTTCACGCAAGCAGATGCGTTTGCACGCTGGCTGCCGCCCAATGGTTTTGTGGGGCGCATTGAGGTGTTGGAGGCGAGGGTCGGCGGCGCATGGCGCGGCTCGTTCACCAATTTCACCACCGACAGCGTGATTTATTTTGGCGGTAAGTATTTGGAGTTGGTTGAAAACGAATGCATCGCCTACACCGCCAGTTTTGACGACCCGAATCTCCCCGGCGAGATGACCACGCGCGTGCTGATCAAGTCTGTAAGCGTGGGCGTAGAAATCAACATCACGCAAAGCGGTATCCCCGACGTGATCCCGCCCGACGGCTGTTATCTGGGCTGGCAAGAGTCGCTCAAAAATTTGGCGCGACTGGTCGAGCCGACTATTCCGGGTTGAAGCCTACGCATCAGTTTCAGGGAGTTTTTAAGTCAAATCGCGCTCTAGCCGGCATAAATTCTGCGCAGAGTGCTCATTTTTTAGGAGTAAATGATGAATTATATTGATGGTTTCGTGGCGGCTGTTCCCGCTGCGAACAAAGAGGCTTACTTCAAACATGCGGCTAACAGCCCTTTGACGGCAACGCATGATCTACGGCGGTTTTCAAATCGTGATGAATGCTTGAGGCTGCGCCGATGAACGCTCTTTCTAACTAGGCCGCAGATGACTCAAGCAGACATCCATCGCATCGTGTTTCGCGAAGTCACCGCCGATACGCAAGCTGACTTTGAGAAGCTCGTCGAAAGTCGGGGCGGCCCCAAGGCGTGTTGGTGCATGGTCTGGCGCGCAACGCCTGAGGAGGCCAAGCGCCCAGACGGCGCGAGCCGCAAGGCCGCGATGGTGCAACGTATCGCCGCTGGCACGACGGTCGGGCTGCTGGGCTATCTGGATGAGAAGCCCGTGGCATGGTGCTCCGTGGCACCACGATCGACTTACCGCCGGCTTGTGGATGATGGCAAACCTGATGAAGGCATTTGGTCCATCGTCTGCTTCTTCGTGGTGCGCAGCTTGCGCGGCCAAGGCCTGTCGCAGCGCATGATTGCTGCCGCCACCGAATTGGCCAAGTCAAAAGGCGCAAGGGTGCTGGAGGCTTATCCCGTCGATCCCGAGTCGCCCAGTTATCGATTCATGGGATTCGTCCCCACATTTGAGGCTGCTGGTTTTCAAGAAGTAGGACGCGCAGGGACTCGGCGGCATGTCTTTCAACTGCGGGTTGAGTCAGGCGCAGTTGACTAATTTTAATAGAAATCGCACTCTCGCCGGCATGAAACCTGCGCAGAATGCTCACATTTTAGGAGTCAATCATGGAATCAATATCAACTGTCGTACCCCACGAGCTGGTGCTAGAGCGCACGCTGCAAGCGCCGCGCATGGCCATTTGGCGCTGCTGGACTGATCCTGCATTGATGCCGATTTGGTTTTGCCCCAAGCCTTGGTATGTGAGCGACGTGAAGCTTGATCTTCGCGCGGGCGGCGCGAGTTCGATGGTGATGAATGGGCCCAATGGCGAGAGGTTTCCAAACAACGGCGTGTATCTGCACGTGGAAGAGGGCAAGCGCCTCGTGTTCACCGATGCCTTCACGAGTGCTTGGCAGCCTTCAGGCAAAGCCTTCATGGTGGGCGATATTCAGCTCTCGGATGCTCCTGGAGGCGGCACCTTGTATCGCGCATCGGCTCGGCATTGGAATGAAGAAGACCGCAAATCACATGAAGCCATGGGCTTTCATGAGGGTTGGGGCAAAGCGGCGGATCAGCTTGAGGCCTTGGCAAAGACTTTGTGAACACGAGCGAGAGAGCCCATATGCCTACCCAGCACACCCTCGAAAAATTCATCGCCCGTGTGGTCGAAGGCGCACACGCTGAGGCGATTGAAGAGTTTTACATGGCGGATGCGAGCATGCAAGAAAACATGGGCGAGCCGCGCCAAGGCCGCGATGCTTTGGTCGCGCACGAGCGAGCCGCCTTAGCCCGCGCCGCAAACGTCACGTCCACCTGCGTGCGACCGGTATTTGTTAACGGAGATCATGTGGTGATCCGCTGGATTTTGAGTTTGAATGGAAGAACGGCACGCGAGGTCGCATCGAGGAGCTGGCCTATCAGCGCTGGGAGGGTGAATTTATCGCCCAAGAGCAGTTTTTCTACGATCCGGGGCAGCGGGCGGTGCAATGAAAGCTTGAGTCAAGCGCTAAATGCTAAAATATGGCTATATTTTGAAAAATGGCCAGAATTTAGAGGTTCACCGTGATGCAAGTTGCTGTCAATCAAGCCAAAAATCAGCTCTCGGCATTGATTCATGCCGCAGAAGAGGGCGAAGAAGTCGTGCTCACGCGGCATGGCAAGCCGGTGGTGCGCTTGGTGGCAGAAGCTGCGAACGCAGCCAAGCCGAGCCGGGAGGCTTTAGCGCAGGAGGCATTGGAGCGTTTGCGTGCTTTTCGCGCTTTGGTCAAGCCTGATCCCAGCTACGTCAAGGGCGATTGGAAAAATACCGCGACGAAGGCCGCGAATAATGGCGATCGTCATTGATGCCTCAGCCGCAGTGCCTTGGTTTTTGCCTGATGAGGCCAGCGAGCAATCAGATTATTTTTATAAGCAAGTGGTCAGCAGCCAGGGCTTGTATCACGCACCTGCGCTGTGGATTTGGGAGACAGGCCATATTCTCATGAGCGCACTGCGCCGAAAGCGCGTGTTACCCGAGCAGTTGCAAGCGGGTTTGGCTCAGCTGCATGGCTGCCCGATCAGCTTTGCGCCTATTCCGAGTGCGCACAAGCAATTCCAAATCTTGCGCTTGGCGCAAACCCATGATTTGAGCTATTACGATGCGTCGTATTTAGAGCTGGTGCTGAGCTTGAATGGCCAGCTCGCCTCCGCAGATTCCAAATTGGTTCATGCCGCAAAATCATGCGGCGTTTTGTGTATTGATCTTTAAGAAACTCTTTCCATGCAACACGACAAAATCCTCATTCTTGATTTCGGCTCCCAAGTCACCCAGCTGATTGCCCGCCGCGTGCGCGAGGCTCACGTTCTCTCCGAAGTGCATCCCTGCGATGTATCCAGCGATTGGGTGCGCGAGTATGCGAAAGACGGGCATTTGAAAGGCATCATCCTCTCAGGCAGCCATGCCAGCCTGTGGGAAGACGACACGCTGCGCGCGCCGCAGGTGGTGTTTGAGCTAGGCATACCCGTGCTGGGCATTTGCTTTGGCATGTATGCCATGGCCGATGCCTTGGGCGGCAAAGTGGAAGGTGGCCATGGGCGTGAATTCGGTCATGCCCAGGTGCGGGCGCGGGGTCACACACGCTTGCTCGATGGCATCGAAGATTTCACCACGCCAGAAGGCCACGGCATGCTCAATGTGTGGATGAGCCATGGTGACAACGTCGTTGAAATGCCCCCAGGCTTCAAGCTGATGGCCAGCACGCCCAGTTGCCCGATTGCGGGCATGGCCGATGAAGAGCGGCGCTTCTATGCGGTGCAGTTTCACCCGGAGGTGACGCACACGACGCAAGGCAAAGCGCTGCTGGAGCGCTACGTTTTGAACATTTGCGGCGCGAAGCAAGATTGGATCATGGGGGATTACATCGCTGAAGCGGTGGCCAAAATCAAAGCACAGGTGGGCGATGAGCATGTCTTGCTCGGCCTCTCGGGCGGCGTGGATTCATCGGTGGCCGCTGCGCTGATTCACAAGGCGATTGGCGATCAGCTTACCTGCGTGTTCGTCGACCATGGCCTGCTGCGCCTGAACGAGGGCGACATGGTGATGGACATGTTCGTGGGCCAGCTGCACGCGAAGGTGATCCGCGTCGATGCGAGTGAGCTCTTCCTGGGCAAGCTGGCCGGCGTGGCCGACCCCGAAGCCAAGCGCAAGATCA
>JAAUOI010000263.1 GCA_012036375.1 Allobrachymonas sp.
TCGATCCTCGGTGCGATGCAAGTGAGCGAAAAGGGAGATCTGGCCAACTGGATGATCCCCGGCAAAATGGTCAAAGGCATGGGCGGCGCGATGGATTTGGTTGCTGGCGTTAAGCGCGTGATCGTGCTCATGGAGCATGTGGCGAAGAAGAAAGACGGCACGGAAGATTTAAAAATCTTGCCATCTTGCACGCTACCGCTCACGGGCGTTGGCGTGGTCGATCGCATCATCACCGATCTGGGTGTGTTTGATGTGGTGCCTGATGGTCTCAAAATTATTGAGCTGGCTGATGGCGTGACGCAAGAGTTTGTGCAGAGCAAGACGGGTGTGACTCTGAACTAAGTTAATTCAGCTGAATGCCGCATCAACCTATCGACTATGAAAATATTCAAAATCGTTTGGATTGCGTTTTCTGCATTTTTATATCTGTGCCTGAGTTTTGTGATCGGTGGACGCAACTCCAGCGCTCCTTGGGATGCGGGGGTAGATCACTTCAGGCAGCGTTTATTTCAAACTTTACTGGTTGAAAACAACGCTTATGTTCTCGGGTTCTTTGTGCTTCACTTGTGTGTCACATTGATGTTTTTCTGGCATGAAGTACAACCTTTCTTCCAAAGGCTAGGTAATATATTCTGGGTTGTTTGCGCCGCTTTACTGTTGGCCGCAACGCTTTTTGGGTGTTTATTGGTATGGGCTTGATGGACTAAAATATCATACATTGTTTGATATTTGAGGTGCTTCATGGAACTTGTCATTCGCAAGCTAGGAAACTCTGCTGGGCTCACATTGCCTCCGGCATTGCTTCGTGATCTTGATTTTTCGATAGGCCAGTCTTTGCTAGTCGAACGAGGTCAAGACAACGCCATCGTGTTGCGTGCCAAGCCCACACGCAAGCGCTACACTGCTGCCGAACTGAACAAGCAATGCAATTTGAAAGCGCCGATGCCTGCGGATTTGCAGAACTGGGAAGAGATGCCAGCCGTGGGCGATGAGGCGCTATGACGGGAGTGCTTCGCAAGTCATCTGGCAAAGTGCCTCAGCAAGGCGATGTATTACTGATTAGCCTTGATCCAACGCTGGGCACTGAAATTCGCGGGACGCGGCCTGTGATTGTGCTGTCCAATCAAGAATTCAATCGTTTAGGGCGCGCGCTGGTTGCGCCGATTACGCAAGGCAATTTTGAGCGAGTGGCTGGCTGGGCGGTGTCTTTGATGGGAACGGGTATGCAGACCCAAGGCGCTGCGGTGATCAGTCAATGCCGCGTGTTGGATTGGCAAACCAGACAAGCCAAGCGCATAGAGTCAGCGCCAATCGAGGTGATGGAAGAGGCGCTAGCCAAGCTTGAGGCGATGACTGCGCCACTCTGATCCCAGAGATTACTGCGGCACCAAACCCGAAGCCTTCACCAACTCCGCATGAATCTTGATGTCTTGCGTGATCAGGCGTTGGGCATCTTCTGGGCTGCTGAGGGCGACTTCGATGCCGCTTTCGGCGAGTTTGGCTTTCAGTTCGTTGTCGAAAGCAGCGGCGACTGCTTTGTTCAATTGATCGACGATGGACTTGGGGGTTTTGGCGGGAGCCAAGAGCGCCATCCAAGCGGAGAGCGTGAGGTTGGCCACGCCGGCTTCTTGCATGGTGGGCACTTGCGGGAAGACGGGTGAGCGCGTCGGGCTCATCACGCCGAGTGCGGCGAGCGTGCCGGCTTTGACGTGGGGCACGGCTTCTGGCATGACGGCAAACATGGCGTCCACCGTGCCCGCAATCGTGTCGTTGATGGCCAATGCACCGCCACGGTAAGGCACATGCAGCAGCTTGGTTTGCGTGCGCGATTCAAACATCAGACCGCCCAAATGCTGCGGGCTGCCGTCGCCTGAAGAGGCGAAGGTAAGCTTGCCGGGATTGGCTTTGGCGGCGGCAATGAAGGAGGCGACGGTGGGATATTTCGCTTTGTCTTTGACGATCATCACCATCGGCTGGTTCACGAGGCGGGCGAGACGGTGAGCGTGTAGCCGTCGGCGGGTGCTTTGGCCACCAGCGGCATGCCAATTTGGCCTGAGGCGCCCCCTTTGTTATCGACCACCACAGGCTGCCCCATCGCGGTGCTCAATTTTTGGCCGAGCGTGCGTGCGATCATGTCCACACTGCCGCCTGCGGGCAGGGCGACGATGAATTTGATCGGTTGATCGGGGTATTTGGCTTGGGCGAATGTGCGGCCGGTGAGGGACAGCAAGGCCAGTGCGCTGGGTAATACAAAAGTTGAACGGCGGTTGAACATGAGGGGGTCTCCAATGTTGGGCGTGGGGCACGATGAGCGCATGGCCTCTTTTGAAGAGGCTTGTCAAACTGTATGCAATTCATATGCCACTCCTGCACAGTGGATCAGCCGCAAGTCTGCGCTGGCTTAACCGGCTTGGATGACATCTGCTAAATGCTGCGCACAACTTCTGGCTATTTCAGCATTTTGCGCTTCTACCATCACGCGCACGACGGGCTCGGTGCCGCTGGCGCGAATCAAAATGCGGCCTGAGTTGCCAAGCTGTTGCTCGAGTTTCTGCCTGAGCGGGTGCTAACTTCGGATTGACTTTCCAGTCTTGTCCGGGTTTCAAGCGCACGTTGATCATGGTCTGGGGGAAGAGCGTGACGCCGCCTAGCAAATCAGCTAAAGACTTGCCGCTGCGCTGAACGGCTTGCAAGACTTGCAGAGCGGAGATGATGCCGTCGCCGGTGGTGTGTTTGTCGAGCGCGAGCAAATGTCCTGAGCTTTCGCCGCCGAGCAGCCAATTGTTTTTTTCTAGTTCTTCGAGCACGTAACGGTCGCCCACCTTGGCTCTGACGAACTGAATGCCTTTGGCTTTTAACGCTACTTCAATGGCCATGTTGGTCATCAAAGTTCCCACAGCTCCTTCGACTTTCTCGCCACGCTGCAAACGCTCGTTGACCATGAGATAGAGCACTTCATCGCCATTGAACAAGCGGCCATCCGAGGCGACGATTTGCAAACGATCAGCATCGCCATCGAGTGCGATGCCGTAGTGCGCATGATTGGCTTTGACCGCGCGAATCAGCGCTTCGGGGTGCGTTGCGCCCACGCCGTCGTTGATGTTCAGGCCATCGGGCGAGCAGCCGATGGAAATCACTTCTGCGCCCAGCTCGTGGAAGACTTTAGGGGCGATTTGGTAAGCCGCACCATGCGCAGCATCGACGACGATCTTCAATCCTTTGAGCGTCAAATCGTTCGCAAACGTGCTTTTGGCAAACTCGATGTAGCGGCCAGCGGCATCGTCTAAGCGGCGGGATTTGCCTAAATCTTTGCTGATCGCCCAAGTGGGCGGATCGAGCAGCGCGGCCTCGACGGCCAGCTCCCAACTGTCGGGCAGCTTCGTGCCTTGCGCGCTGAAAAACTTGATGCCGTTATCGGGATAGGCGTTGTGGCTGGCGGAGATCACCACACCGAGGCTGGCTCGCAAAGCGCGAGTGAGGTAGGCCACGCCGGGTGTAGGCAAGGGTCCCAGCAGCACCACATCCACCCCCGCTGAATTGAAGCCCGATTCGAGTGCGGATTCGAGCATGTAGCCCGAGATGCGGGTGTCTTTGCCGATCAGCACCGTCGGTTTCGCATCGGTTTTTTTCAGGACGCGCCCGACCGCATGCGCGAGCTTCAACACGAAATCTGGCGTGATGGGCGCTTGGCCAACCGTGCCGCGAATACCATCGGTGCCGAAATATTGTCTGCTCATGATGCTTTTGTTGTGAATGACTGAAAAGTCCTGATTTTAAGGCGAAATCAGCACTTCGCCGGCATAGAATCTGCGCAGAGTGCTATTGAAATAATAGTATTCAGATGTGTGCAGCTTGCCAGACTTTGAGTGCCAGCGCCGTCTCGAGCGCATCATGCACGCGCACCACGCTTGCGCCGCGCTCCACGGCGAGTACCGCTGCGGCGACGCTGGGAATGATTCTCTCGCTCGCGCTTTCAATACCAGTAATCGCGCCCAGCGTAGATTTGCGTGACCAGCCCGCGAGCAGCGGATAACCTAGTTCGAGCAACTCGCGTTGCCGAGCCAGCAAGCTCAGGTTTTGCGCTACGGTCTTACCGAAGCCAATACCAGCGTCGATCAAAAGACGGTTTTTTAAAGCGAAATCGGCCTCTCGCCGGCATGGAATCTGCGCAAGGTGCTCGCAAAATAGGAGCAAATCATGCTTGACTCTTTGCACCACATCTTCACTCTCGGGCAGCGGATCAAGCTGCATGGTCTGCGGATCGCGGTGCATGTGCATCGCCACGAGGCCGCAACGGCCATGATCCATCACCACTTGGGCGCTTGAGAGCCTTGCATCCACGCGGCGAAACGCCCAAATGTCGTTGATGATGTCTGCACCTGCATCGAGCGCGGCTTGCATGACTTGCGGCTTGTAGGTGTCTACGCTGATCGGCACGTTGAGTTTCACGGCTTCTTCGAGAACTGGCATCAAGCGAGCTAGCTCTTCTTCGAGGGGCACAGGAGGTGCGCCGGGGCGGGAAGACTCTGCGCCAAGATCGAGAATGTGTGCGCCGTCTTTCAGCAATTGCTCGGCGTGTTGCATTGCCGAAGGCACATTACCCAGCTTGCCACCATCAGAAAACGAATCCGGCGTGAGATTGACGATGCCCATGATTTTGGGCTGCGTGAGGTCAATTTGGAAGCGGGTGGTTTGCCACATGATGAATGTCAATCAAATACGAACAGCCGGACGCGAAATTCGCAAAAGTTACGCGAAAGACGCAAAAAAGAAAAATACAGCAACGAAGCTTGGAATTGAAAAAGCCATCTCAAGCGGGTGCTCGAAATGGCTTTTT
>JAAUOI010000017.1 GCA_012036375.1 Allobrachymonas sp.
ATGCGCAAAGAGCGCTTAACAGGAGCTGCTGTGCGCTGGCAGGATTGGCGTTGGCGTTTGCATGATGTGGCATTGCATCAGGAAGCGTTTGGGATTGAGGCGCGATGCATGCAAAGCGGAGAGGATGGTACGCATTGGCTGTTTCCTGCTTTGACGGTGGAGTTGTACAAAGACGATGCCGAAGGCTATTACCTCAATGCCACGACCGAGCAGCCTTGTTGGTTTGTGATGTGGCGTATGGAGGAGGAGCTGGGCTTGGCTGATGAGCTGATCGCTGTGCCGCAGGCGGTGAGCCTGTCTTACAACGATGCTGGCAAATGGCTGGATGCTCAGGAGACGGTGGAGCAAGTGCCTTGCCCGGGCGAGATTGCGCAGTGGATTGCGCAGTTTGCCGACGATAATTTTGTGGCCGAACCGAAGAAGCGCAAACGCCCGGAGAGTTTCAAGCGCTTGGAAGATCGCTTTGGCAATCCAGTGAGTATCAGCACGGGGCCCAAGTATGGGGGTGGTGATGGCGCTTGATAAAACTTCTACCCCCGAGGAATCTGGCTTTCTCTCACGATGGTCGCAGCGCAAGCAGGCTTTGAAAAAGGGTGAGGTGTTGGCTGAGCCCATAGCTCCTTTAAGCAAAGAAATTAAGCCAAACGAGGCAATAGCCAGCATCAATACTGCGCAGAGTGCTCCTGATTTGGTAGTGAGCCATGAGCCAATCAAGGTGGAAGAAAACCCCCCCGCGCCCACCATGCAAGACGTGCACAGCCTCACGCCAGCGTCTGATTTCAAGCCCTTCATGCGTACCGATGTCGCGCCCGAGGTGAAAAACGCGGCGATGAAGCAGCTCTTCAAAGATCCGCATTTCAACGTGATGGACATGATGGATGTGTATGTGGATGATTACTACAAGCCCGATCCGCTGCCGCCTGAGATGCTGCGCAAGATGGCGGTGACGCAGTTTTTGGGCTTTTGGAAAGAGGAAGAAGAGGCCGCTGAGAAGCTCGCTGAGGAAAAAGCAAGGGAAGATGCTGGCAAGCAGGTAGATGAAAACGTGGCACAGTCAGAGCCTGAGAACACCACACCATCTGAGTCCGAGACCACTGAAGAAAGCCAAGCTTCCTCTATCGAAGCGCTAGCCAACGAACATGACCACCCTGATCTGCAACTGCAACCAGACGATGCCGCTCGACGCGAAGGCATTAAGCCAAGCGCTGGATGAAGATTTAACACTGCACACCACGCTTTGCCGCCGCCAAGCTCCGAGTTTCCAAAAAGCCATCAAAGCCAGCGATGATGTGACCGTGGCCTGCACGCAAGAGCAGCGGCTCTTTGCAGCCTTGGCTGATGAAACGGAAGGTGCCAGAGCCGGCGTGACAGCGCCGATTAAATTCATCAACATCCGCGAGACGGGCGGCTGGAGCCGTGATGCCTCGCAGGCCATGCCAAAAATCGCTGCGCTGCTGGCGGCTGCAAAATTGCCCGAGCCCGAGCCTGTGCCTACTGTCACTTACAAAAGCCAAGGCCGTTTGCTCATCATTGGCGCTTTGCAGCAAACGCAGCCGCTGGCAGATATGCTTTCTGATACGCTCAGCGTCACTCTCTTT
Source organism: Allobrachymonas sp. (assembly GCA_012036375.1). Taxonomy (GTDB): domain Bacteria; phylum Pseudomonadota; class Gammaproteobacteria; order Burkholderiales; family Burkholderiaceae_C; genus JANMDU01. The sequence goes on from JAAUOI010000017.1 coordinate 1,599, forward strand.
TCGATAGCACCTCGCGCAGATTCTATGCCGGCGATAGGCTCAAATGGCTTCAAAATCGGACTAGAACGCAAATACCCTGTGCTTGCGGGCGATCTCAAAGCTTTAGACGGCTGGCTCGGCGCATTCAAGCTGTCTTGGCAGAAAAACAACCCGATTGATTTGGATTTGTGCACGCGCTGCAATGCCTGCGTGAGCGCTTGCCCGGAACTTGCCATCAGCCTCGATTTTCAGATCGACTTGGCCCGTTGCAAAAGCCACCGCGCTTGCGTGAGATCTTGCGAGACGGCGGGCGCGATTGATTTTGAGCGCGAGCCGCAAGAAATGGAAGATGCGTTTGACATCGTGCTCGATTTAAGCGAGCAGCCTTTGATCGACTGGCATGCCGCGCCACAGGGCTACTTCCGCGATGCCAGCGCCGCCACTTTGATGAAGATGCGCGATTTGGTCGGCGAATTTGAAAAGCCCAAATTCTTCACCTACAAGCAAAAAATCTGCGCCCATTCGCGCAATGAAACCGTAGGCTGCAATGCCTGCGTGGAGATTTGCTCCGCGCATGCCATCACCAGCGAGAAATCGCGCCAACAAATCAAGGTCAACCCGAATCTCTGCGTGGGCTGCGGCGCGTGTACGACAGTGTGCCCTACAGGTGCGCTCACCTATGCCTATCCCAAGGCCAGCGAGCAAGGCGCAAAAATCAAAGCGCTGCTCAGCACCTACGCGGTTGCCGGCGGCAAAGCGCCTGCGCTGCTTTTGCACAGCCAAGGGCAGGGCGCACAGCTCGTTGAGCAGCTGGGCCGCGCTGCGCAACTCAAAAAGCCAAAGGCGTGCCGCACAACCTCGATTCCTTTAGCGCTCTGGCATACCGCCAGCATGGGCGTTGATCTGTGGCTCTCCGCCATTGCCATGGGTGCGCATCAGATTGCCGTGCTCACCACGGCAGAGGTTGCGCCCGATTATTTGAATGGTCTGCGTCAGCAAATGGCTGTGGCACAAACTTTGCTGCATGGCTTGGGTTATACGGGCACGCATTTGAAGCTGATCGAAGTCAACGATGCTGCAGCGCTTGATGATCAACTGCAGCAACTCAAATCGCAGCAACAAACCGTGCCCACCAAACCAGCACGTTTTGCCATGCCTTCTGAGAAGCGCAGCACGCTTGATCTTGCGCTGGATCACCTGATCACGAATGCCCCGCAAACGCCATTGCCTGAATCTATCGCCTTGCCAAAAGCTGGCGCACCCTTTGGCAATCTGCAAATCAACAAAGACGCTTGCACGCTCTGCCTCAGTTGCGTGAGCGCCTGCCCGAGCAGCGCCTTGCAAGACAATCCCGAGCGCCCGCAGCTCAAATTCATTGAGAAAAACTGCGTGCAATGCGGCCTGTGTGTACAGACTTGCCCAGAAAACGCCATCACCTTAGAGCCGCGCCTGCTACTCACCAAAGAGCGCACGCAAAGCAGAGTCATCAACGAGCAGCCGCCGTATGCCTGCGTGCGCTGCAGCAAGCCCTTTGGCACACTCAAAGCCATCGAAGGCATGCTCACCAAGCTCTCGGGCCATGCGATGTTTCAAGGCGAAGCACTCAATCGCTTGAAGATGTGTGGGGATTGCCGCGTGATTGATCTGTATTCCAACAACAACGAAGCAAAAATTCAAGACGTTCCACGATGAGCACCATTTCTACGTTTGATGAAGAAACCGCCCGAGCGGAAGTCTATGGCCTGCTCGCCGCCCTGTTGTATGCGCCGCCCACGCCTGAGCTGCTCGCGCAACTGCGCGTGGCCGTGACGCAAGCGCCGCAAGAGGGCGGGTTTTTAGAAGAGAGTTGGCAAGAGGTGGTGGCCTCAGCAAGGCAGCTCGCCGATATGCAAATCGCCGATGAACACGCCCAGCTCTTTGGCGGCGTGGGCAAGCCCGAGGTGTATTTGTTTGGTTCGCATTACCTGAGTGGCTTCTTGAACGAAAAACCTCTCGTGCGCCTGCGTACTGCGCTTGAAAAACTCGGCATCGAGCGCGATGAGGCCATGCCAGAGACGGAAGATCACTTTGCCTACTGCTGCGAAGTGATGCGATTTTGATCGCGGGCGATGATGTGAGCATTTCCAACCTCACGCATCAAAAAGAATTTTTGGTGAGCATCTGCAGCCTTGGGTGTTGCCCATGTGCGATGCCTTGCAAGCGCATCATCGCGCTGCGTTTTATGCCAAGCTCGCCGGCTTTATTCGCGCTTTCACCAGCGTGGAGATGCAGGGCTTTGACATGCTGGCTTAGTGCCTAGCAAATGCTGAATGTAAGTTGCGTGTAGGCTTGCTTTGAACTGAACTGCTAGCCTAGTGAAATCCCTAGTCTCGAAGGGGCAAATAGTTCTGCAAATGATTGCATACCTTTGGGCTTGGGCATATAGTGCGTATTAGACAAAAACCAATCCATTTTGGAGACAGCTATGGACAAAGAAGTGAACAAGTCCTCTAGGCGCGGCATGCTATTTGGCGCTGCCGCTACTGGAACTGCAGCAGCAGCGATTTTGGCGATGCCGAAAATCGCGCAAGAAGAAGCTGCGATTGAGCCTCCAAAACCCGCCCCAGAAAAAGGCGGTGGCTACAGCCTCACAGCGCATGTGAAGCGCTACTACAGCACCACTCTCATCTAACCGCTTGCCTCGGAGCATCTTATGTTGTTGACCAAAAAATCCTCGTCGGTAGGGCAGAGCGCTGGGCGCTCGCCTTTTGTGCATCATTTGTCTCGCGGTCTGGCGCAGGCGATTCCGACGGTGGATCGTCGCGCCTTTTTGCGTCGCTCAGGTTTGGGCGTTGGTGTGGGCATTGCAGCCTCGCAGCTCACCTTGGTGAAGAAAGCCAAAGCAGCGCCCGGTAGCTCGATTGACGGCAGCGGAAAAATTGAAGTCAAGCGCACCGTTTGCACGCACTGCTCGGTGGGCTGCGCGATTGATGCGGTGGTCGAAAATGGCGTGTGGACGCGGCAAGAGCCGGTGTTTGATTCCCCCATCAATCTCGGTGCGCATTGCGCCAAAGGCGCAGCCATTCGCGAGCATGGCCACGGCGAATTCCGCTTGCGCTATCCGATGAAATTGGTCAACGGAAAATACGAGCGCATCAGCTGGGATACGGCTTTAAATGAAATCAGCGCCAAGATGCTGGAGCTGAAAAAAGCCAGTGGCCCTGATTCACTTTTCTTCGTGGGTTCATCGAAGCACAACAACGAGCAAGCTTATTTGCTGCGCAAATGGGTGAGCTTCTTCGGCACGAACAATTGCGATCACCAAGCCCGCATTTGCCACTCCACCACGGTGGCTGGTGTGGCCAACACTTGGGGCTACGGCGCGGATGACCAATTCGTACAACGACATGCAAACAGCAAGCATCGCTTTGTACATTGGCTCGAATGCCGCAGAAGCGCATCCGGTGAGTTTGCTGCACATGCTGCATGCAAAAGAAACAGGCTGCAAGATGATCGTGGTCGATCCGCGCTTCACGCGCACGGCTGCCAAGGCCGATGAATTCGTGCGCATTCGCTCTGGCTCTGATATTGCCTTTCTCTTCGGCATCTTGCATCACATCTTCAAAAACGGCTGGGAAGACAAGAAATACATCAACGACCGTGTCTATGGCATGGAGAAGATCAAAGATGAGGTGATGGCGAAATGGACGCCCGATAAGGTGGAAGAAGCCTGCGGCGTGCCAGAAGCGCAAGTCTTCAAAGTGGCCAAGATGCTCAACGAGCATCGCCCCGGCACGATTGTGTGGTGCATGGGGCAAACCCAGCACACGATAGGCAATGCGATTGTGCGTGCATCGTGCATTTTGCAGCTTGCATTGGGCAACATCGGCGTGAGCGGCGGTGGCGCCAATATTTTCCGTGGCCACGACAATGTGCAAGGCGCAACAGACGTGGGGCCCAATCCTGATTCGCTGCCCGGCTACTACGGCTTGGTGGAAGGCTCATGGAAGCATTTCGCCAACGCATGGGGTGTCGATTTCGAGTGGATCAAAAAGCAATATGCCTCGCCTGCCATGATGACCAAAGGCGGCACGACGGTTTCGCGCTGGATTGATGCGATTCTTGAAAAGAACGAGCTGATCGACCAAGACAGCAATGTGCGCGGTATGTTTTTCTGGGGGCATGCGCCGAACTCGCAAACGCGCGGTTTGGAAATGAAGCGTGCGATGGACAAGCTTGATCTGATGGTGGTGGTCGATCCCTATCCATCAGCGACTGCTGCGATGGCCGCGATGCCCGGCAAGGCGGAAGATTTGAATCCGAATCGCGCGGTGTATCTGCTGCCGGCTGCGACGCAGTTTGAAACCAGTGGCTCGTGCACGGCATCGAATCGCTCGATTCAGTGGCGCGAAAAAGTGATTGAACCGCTGTGGGAAAGCCGCTCTGATCACATGATCATGCATCAACTGGCTGAAAAACTCGGTTTTGCCAAAGAGCTGTCGAAAAACTACAAGATGCAAAAAGTCAAAGGCATGGATGAGCCCGTGCCCGAAGACATCTTGCGTGAGATCAACAAATCCGTCTGGACGATTGGCTACACCGGCCAAAGCCCTGAGCGTTTGAAGGCTCACATGCGCAACATGGATAAAATTTGACGTGAAAACCCTCAAATCCAAAGGCGGCAAAGACAAAGAAACCGGCTACGACCTCTCAGGCGATTATTTCGGCCTGCCTTGGCCTTGTTTTGGCACGCCCGAATTGAAGCACCCCGGCTCGCCCAACTTGTATGACACCAGCAAACACGTTATGGATGGCGGCGGCAACTTCCGCGCCAACTTTGGCGTGGAGCGTGAAGGCGTGAATCTGCTGGCCGAAGACGGCTCGCATTCCAAAGGTTCAGACATCACCACTGGCTACCCTGAATTTGACCATCTGCTGCTCAAGAAGCTCGGCTGGTGGGATGAGTTGACTGATGCTGAGAAGAAAGCAGCAGAAGGCAAAAACTGGAAGAACGATTCGTCAGGCGGCATCATCCGCGTGGCGATGAAGGAGCATGGCTGCCATCCGTTTGGCAATGCTAAGGCGCGTGCCGTGGTGTGGAATTTCCCTGATGCTGTGCCAATTCACCGCGAACCACTGTATGGCAACCGGCCGGATCTCATGGCCAAATACCCCACGCATGATGACCGCAAAACGCTCTGGCGTTTGCCCACACTCTACAAATCCATCCAGCAAGAAAATATCGCGAAGAAAGTTCACGAGAAATTCCCGCTGGTGATGACTTCTGGCCGCTTGGTGGAATACGAAGGCGGTGGCGAAGAAACCCGTGCCAATCCTTGGCTGGCCGAATTGCAGCAAGAGACCTTCATCGAGATCAATCCCAAGGCCGCAGCGGTTCGGGACATTAAAAACGGTGATCGTGTTTGGGTCGTCACGCCCACGGGTGGCCGCATGAATGCGCAAGCGATGGTCACAGAGCGCGTTGCGCCCGACACCACCTTCATGCCCTTCCACTTCTCAGGCAAATGGCAAGGCGAGGATATGTTGGCGCACTACCCGAAAGGCGCTGCGCCGATTGTGCGAGCTGATGCGATCAACACCGGCACCACCTACGGCTACGACATCGTCACGATGATGCAAGAAACCAAGACGACGGTTTGCAACGTCGAAAAAAGCGTAAGGAGACAAATCATGGCACGGATGAAGTTTATTTGTGACGCCGAGCGCTGCATTGAATGCAATGGCTGCGTGACTGCTTGTAAGAACGAGCATGAAGTCCCTTGGGGCGTAAACCGCCGCCGAGTGATCACGCTCAATGACGGCGTTCCCGGCGAGCGCTCCATCTCGGTGGCTTGCATGCATTGCTCCGATGCGCCTTGCATGGCGGTTTGCCCAGTGAACTGCTTTTATCGCACGGATGAAGGCGTGGTCTTGCATGACAAAGACGTTTGCATCGGCTGCGGCTACTGCTCTTATGCCTGCCCGTTTGGCGCACCACAATTCCCAACTGCTGGCACTTTCGGCGTGCGCGGCAAGATGGACAAATGCACCTTCTGCGCGGGCGGCCCAGAGGCCAACGGCAGCCAAGCGGAGTTTGAGAAATATGGCCGCAATCGCTTGGCTGAGGGCAAGCTACCTGCTTGCGCAGAAATGTGCTCCACCAAAGCGCTCTTGGGCGGCGATGGCGATGTGATTGCCGATATTTTCCGCAATCGCGTTTTGAAGCGCGGCAAAGGCGCAGAAGTCTGGGGCTGGGGCACGGCCTATGGCTCACAGCAAGCTGGCCAGCCGCCTAAAGAGCAGCAAGCTCCTGCGAAGAGCTGAAGCGATAGAAAGCAAGAGACATCATGAAAAAAATCATTGCGGCAACTGCGATCGTGTTTCTGGCGAGCGCCTGTTCAGAAAAGCCCCAAAGCGCCGGCGGCGTGAAGGGCGATACTGCGCCTTACACCGGCACAGGCAAAGCCTACGCTGAAAGCAACTGGAAACAGGGCGACAAGGCCAGTTGGGAGAGCGCATTGAAAGTGCGGGCTCAAAACGGCCAAAACGATTATTCCAAGACGAATTAATGAGGTCGCCGGCATGAAATATGCGCAACGTGCTATTCTTTTGGTAGCGACTGTGGTGTGTTTTGCAGGCCATGCTTGGGCGCAAAAGCTCCAAGTCGAACCTGTGAAGCCGGCTGACAAGCAGCTCCTGCCGCTGCTCCTGCTGAGGCTGGGGGTATCAAAAGCCAGAATATTTTTGAAGTCAAACCTGATGCTTCGCAAGATCCAAATTACGCCAAGCAAAGCAATGCCGAGCGCAATAAGGTTCAGCCCGGCAACAATGCTCCCGTATGGCGGCAAGTTGGGCAGGGCGCGACTGGCGTGACGACGCTGCCTTATGCGCAAGCGCCAGAGGCGGGCAATTTGATTCAAAAATTTGTGCAATATCCCGGCACCAAGCTCACCAATGCCGGCGAGGCTTGGCGGCAGGTGCGCAACAATTACATCTTGCCTTATGGCGGCTCGTTGATCGTGATTGCTCTGCTTGCTTTAGGACTGTTTTACTGGAAAAAAGGCAGCATCGGATTGCATGGCCAAGAAACCGGCAAACTGATCGAGCGCTTCACATATTTTGAGCGCGCTGCGCATTGGACGAATGCGATTGCATTTTGCTGCTTGGCGATTTCGGGCATTGTGATGGCCTTTGGCAAATTTTTCCTTCTGCCAATCATTGGAGGCTCGCTGTTTGGCTGGCTGACCTATGCGCTTAAAAACTTGCATAACTTTGTTGGCCCTTTGTTTGCTGTATCGCTCATCGTGGTGATCTTTACCTTCATGCGCGACAACTTGCCCAGCAAAGATGACATTAAATGGATGCTCAAGGGCGGCGGCCTCTTCAGTGGCGAAGAAGTGCCTTCGCATCGCTTCAATGCTGGCGAGAAGATCGTGTTTTGGGGAGGCGTTTTTTGCTTGGCCTGATCGTGGTGGGCTCTGGCTTGGTGCTCGATAAACTCATCCCCGGCCTGATGTATTACCGCGAGACGATGCAAATCTCCCACATGATTCATGCTGCGGCTGGCGTGCTGATGATGGCGATGTTCCTAGGCCACATTTACATGGGCACGATTGGCATGAAGGGCGCTTACAAAGCCATGAAAACGGGCTATGTGGATGAGACTTGGGCCAAAGAGCATCATCAGCTCTGGGCTGACGATATTGCCGCCGGCAAGATTCCTGCGCAGCGCAGCAAGACCGAGCCCGCCGCACAAGCTCCAGCTTTGGCTTGAGCCGCTGCCCAAAATATTTCGAGGAGACCCTAATGAAACATATCGGCATGATGATGGCAACTGCGCTGCTTTGCGGCGCTGCGATGGCCAAATTGCCCGCCCCTGTGTTGGATGACGCAGCCAAAGCCAAAGCAGCAGAAGCAGCCGCCAAAACCGCGCATGGCAACAAAGTGGCCAATTTTCAACTCTGCAAATCTATGGATCGCACAGCGGCTCACTATGTGAAAACTGCTAAAAGCTCAGGTAAAGATCCAAAGCCAGCAACGGCCACGCCAGCTTGCGCAGACCCCGGTGCATTTGTCTTTCCGCCACCTACAGCGCCAGCAACTGCAGCAACACCTGCTGCCTCAGCGCCCGTTGCTGCCGCTGCTGCAAAACCTGTTGCACCGGTAAAAAAGTAAATCTCACCACTTCAAATGAACGGCGCTCATGCAGCGCCGTTTTTATTGCCTGAGTACACTGCTGCCATGCCTGTATCACGACCACTGCCCACGCTCACGCAAGCCCATGCGCCGCTCACACGCGAGATCACCGTTGTGAATGAAAAAGGCGAGCAGCAGATCATGCAAATCCCCGCTGAGCGCGACCTCACGGTCTATGTGGACAAGCGCGAGCTGGTCACATTGATGAGTTTGGGCGCACATCCTGAGCTGCTGGTGCTGGGCTACTTGCTGAACCAACGCCTCGTCAAATCAGCGCAAGAGATTGAATCGATCACGGTGGATTGGGAGGTCAATTCTGCTGCCGTTAAGACGCGCAGTGGCATTGACCAGATTGAAGCGCGCACCGCTAAAAGGTGGTGACCACGGGGTGCGGGCAAGGCAGTGTGTTTGGCAGCTTGATGGATGAGATTGATCAAATTCAATTGCCCGCTGCCCAGCTCACCCAAACCCAGCTCTACGGCATCACCGAGGCCATCCGTCAGCAAGAGAGCACGTATAAAAGCGCAGGCAGTGTGCATGGATGTGCGTTATTTAAAGCGACTGAAATGTTGATGTTCGTAGAGGATGTGGGCCGTCACAACGCGATTGATACGATTGCAGGATGGATGGCGATGCAGGGCATCAGCACCTTGGATGCGCCCCAACGAGAGCAGCCGTATGTGTTCTACACCACGGGGCGGCTCACCAGCGAGATGGTGATCAAATCTGCACAGATGGGCATTGCGATTGTCGTCTCGCGCAGTGGCATCACGCAAATGGGCTACGACATTGCGCAGCAACTCGGGCTGTGTGCCATCGGCCGCGCGGTGAACAAGCATTTTGTGGGCTACACCTGTTTGCAGCGCTTGGTGCTCAAGGCTTGATCACCGCGCCATCAGAAACTGCCCGCAGCCACCTCGCGCAGCAAGCTCTGATCCAGGTATTTCTTCAGCGCGGCATTGACGCTGGCGGCTTCGAGCTTTTCGTAGCGTTCATCGAATTCTTTGTTGGCATCAAACGCCCGCCCTTCGCGCAGGTTGAAGGCAATCGTGTCAATCGCATTGGCAGGCTGCGTCAATCGATCTTTGCGGCGCGCGAGGATGGCAGACTTGGCCATGCCCACCTCCAACAAGCTGTAGCCTTTCTCGCGGGTTTGTATCAACACTTCACGCACGGCAGTGCGCAGGCGCTCTAAATTTTGCGGGGCAAGGCTGGCATTGATGTTGATACTACCTGCGTTGCCATACCAAGGCGCATCAAGCCAACTGCTCACCCCATAAGAAATGCCCTCTTGCTCGCGGATGCGTTGCCACAGCCCCTGGCGAGACATGATCTCGATCCCGGCAAGCAGGGGCGCAAAATCAGGGTGGCGTTGATCAAAAGGGAAAGCCATGCGCGCGGTGTAGGTGGCGTTGGATTTTTCGGCAACTTGAACTTGCGAAACGCATCACCCACAGGCGCTGCATGCTCGCTTGCCCAAGGTTGATAGGGCTCGGTAGAAGACCAATCGGCCAGGAGCGTTTGCAACAGTAATTGCACTGGAGCCAGCTCAATCGGGCCGGCCAGCACCCATTCGCCCTGTTGCGCGCTGCCAAATCGCCTCCAATGGGCGGCTAATTGGGTGTGTGTGGCTTCGCGAATTTGGCGCTCGGTGTCTGTGAGCTGGCGCACTTCGCGTGGATCGCCGGCTTTGTAATGTGCACGATGATTGCGCTCCAGCAGATTGCTGGCCAGGCTGTTGGGGTTGGAGTTGAGCGGCAGCACATTGGCAATCATGGCGCGCTGGTTACGCTCGAATACGGCGGGGTCAAAAGCCGGGCGACGCAGCAAATCACTCACGAATGCAATCACAGCCGCAGTGTTCTGCGCCGGAAACTCCAAACTCGCGTTCAAAGTGCCAGCAGCGCTTGAAAAGCGAACACTGGCATCGAGTTGCTGTAGCCTGCTTCTGATTTGGCTGCTGTCCATAGCGGGCGAATCGCCACTTGCTGCCATGCCCTCCGTGAGCATAGGCGCGATCATGGTGGCTAACACACTCGATCCCTTGATGGATTCAAGCGTGCCCCAGCGAAGCCGCAGCGTAGCTTGCACCCGGTCATCCTTGATTGGCGCGTCATCACCGCAATTTTGAGACCGGGCTGGCCGCCGACATTGAGTCGGCCTTGGCGTGTGTGTTGTGCCATGCTGGCGTGATCGATGGTGAAGCTGGGTGCATCTGGTTTCACGGCAACCACGGGTAAAGCCATGTTTTTTGAGTCTTTTGGGCTACTAGCCGGCATAGAATCTGCGCGAAGTGCTACAGTATTGGTAGCATTGGTGATGGATGCTGAAACCCATTGCTCGGCTGCACTGGCCTCGGGTGCGCGGGTTTGCGGTGCGCGGGCGAGCGTGCTGCCTGCGGGAATCGGCAGAAAAATGCCTGTGGTGCGGTTGCTCGGAATCAGGTAGCTCGTGGCGAATTGGTGCACCTCTTCCAGCGTGATGAGCGGCAGTAAATCGCGCTGCATCCAAATCAAACGCCAGTCGCCCGTGGCCACTGACTCGCTCAAGGTGCGCGCCATGGCTTCTGAATTTCTGAGCGTGGCGCGAATGCCAGCGAGCAGGCTCTCGCGTGCGGTGTTGATCTCTGTTTGTGTGGGGCGATAGACTTCAACCACCTTGGCCAAGGCAGCCGCCGAGGCCAGTGCTTTGACTTCATGCTGCGCATCAGTTGAGCCTGCCAGACGCTCGGGCAAGCCTATGCCCGCCCAGAGCTGGCTGGGCTCGCGTTGACCGCGAAAATACGCCCATTCCGTCACAGCCAGTTGCTGCATCGTCAGCCCTTTGTCCAAAGGGCCGCCGTCTTGTCCCAGGGCCGTGGCCAACAGCGTAGCGGCTACTGCCTCGCGCGTCAGACCCGCAGGGCCGTGGTAGGCCACAGCTACATTTCCTAAGTCGCCCACACGGCGCAGGACCACTTGTTTTTCGCCTTCTTGCGGTGGCTCTGCGCTCCAAGTGCTAGGCAATGGCGCGCTGGGCTTGGCGATGCCGGCAAACTCTTTGCTGATGCGTGCTTTGATGTCCTCTGGCTTGAAATCGCCCACCACAATCAGTGTGGCGTTGTCAGGACGGTAATGCTGACGGTAGAACTGCATCAGGCGCGCATGTGGCACGTTTTCAATATCAGCGCGCGTGCCAATCACCGGGTGGCCATAGCCGTGCGTGGTGTAAGCGGCGCTTCGCATGCGGTCGCCCAAGATGCGGCTAGGCTCGTTGTCGCCGCGCTCAAATTCATTGCGTACCACCGTCATTTCGCTCTTCAAATCCTCGGGAGTGAAGCGTGCCTGTGTCATCATGGCGGCGAGCCAGCCCAACATGAAATCCAAGCGCTCAGGCAGCTTGCCGTCATCGGTCACGAAATTCGCAAAGTAATTCGTGCGGTCATAGGAAGTTGTGCCATTCCAGCGCATGCCCAAGGCTTGCATCGTAGTTTTGCTGTCGGCATATTGTGCTGGTGTGCCCGGCCCGACGGGCTTGAACAGCATGTGCTCCAGCAAATGCGCTGCACCGTATTCACCCAAGCCCTCATGCCGCGAGCCCACGCGGTAGGTGATGTTCACGCTCATCGCAGGTCTTTGTGCGTCTTGGAGCAGTAAGACTTGCAGGCCATTGGGCAGGTTGTATTCGCGCACATCGCCTTGTTGGCGCACAAAGCTTAAGCTGGCCACTGGCGAGGCGGGGCTCTGTGCTGCAGTAGGAATACAAAAAGCGGGGTAATGGCGAGCAATACGGCGGCGATGATGTGTTTCATGAGCTTACTTTAAACTGTTTGTCTATGGACAATACTTTGACGCTCAGTTCCTCACTTGGCGCTACAACAGCTCGCGCGGCAGCGGTGGCGGGCGAAGTGCCTGTGGGCGCGGTGATTGTGAAAGACGGCCAAGTGATTGCCACGGGGCGCAATGCGCCGATTGGCTCGCATGATCCGACCGCGCATGCGGAAATTGTGGCGCTGCGTGCGGCGGCGCAAAGCCTGAGCAACTACCGGCTCGATGGCTGCGAAATGTATGTGACGCTGGAGCCATGCGCCATGTGCGTGGGGGCGATCTTGCATGCGCGCTTGAAGCGCGTGGTCTATGCCGCACCAGAACCCAAAACAGGTGCCGCAGGCTCTGTGGTGAATTTGTTTGACAGCCCTATGAATCATCAGACGCAAGTGCAATGCGCTACTGATTTAGGAGCACTCTGCGCAGATTTTATGCCGGCTAGCAGCCAATTATTGCAAGAATTCTTTGCTTCAAAGCGCACCTCACCCGTGCACCCCTTGCGCGATGATGCGCTGCGCACGCCTGATGCGCGGTTCGAGAATTTGCCGGGCTATGCGTTTTCTCCTCATTACTTGAGTGATTTGCCTGCGCTCAATGGCTTGCGCGTGCATTATGTGGATGAAGGCTCGCGCGAGGCTCGGCGCACCTTTCTTTGCCTGCATGGCAATCCGGCTTGGAGCTATTTGTACCGCAAGATGATTCCGATTTTTTCGGCCAGCGGTGCGCGCGTGATCGCGCCCGACCTGGTTGGCTTTGGCAAAAGCGATAAACCCAAGAAAGACAGCTTTCACAGCTTCACTTGGCATCGCCAATGCCTGCTTGAATTCATCGAGCGAATGGATTTGCAAAACGTCATTCTCGTCGTTCAAGATTGGGGCGGCATCCTTGGCCTTACTTTGCCGATGGCTTCGCCAGAGCGCTTCAAAGGTTTGCTTGTGATGAACACCACGCTCGCCTGTGGCGATGCGCCACTTTCCGATGGCTTCAAAGCATGGCGCGAGATGTGTGCCAAGAAGCCTGATTTTGATATTGCCAAACTTTTCTCACGCGGGAATCCCCACATCAGCGAGGCTGAATGCGCGGCTTACATGGCTCCGTTCCCAGACAGCGGCCACCGTGCCGCCACCCGCGCCTTCCCGCCGATGGTGCCGGAGTTTGAAAGCAGTGAGGGTGCGGCAATCAGTCGTGCGGCCAGAGATTTTTGGCGAAATGATTGGCAAGGCCAAACGTTTGTGGCGATTGGCACGCAAGACCCGGTGCTTGGCGAGCGCGCGATGCAGAGCCTTGCCCAACAGATCCGGGGTTGCCCCAAGCCGCTGCTGCTGCCACATGCCGGGCATTTTGTGCAAGAGCATGGGCAAGCGATTGCCCAAGAAGCCACACAATGGTTGAGGTAGTGGGTCTATGCCATCATGCAGCTATGAAACGAAACACTGATCACCTAATTGGCCGAGGCTCCTTGGAGCAGCGATTTGAACTGGGTCGTTTGGCACGCCAAAGATGCCCGCGCTCGGTGCTAGGCACACACGATAGCGATGGCCGCGATCCTTTGAGCTTGCTCGCCGAATCCAACCAAGGCCGCGTGGCTGAATTGCTGCCCACGCGCTTTGGCCGCATGTTGGCCAGTCCATTTGCGTTCTATCGCGGTGCCGCCATGCTCATGGCGCATGATTTGGCGCTCACGCCGCGTTGTGATGTGACGGTACAGCTCTGCGGTGATGCGCATTTGTCCAACTTCGGTTTATTTGCCAGCCCCGAGCGGCGCATGCTGTTTGGTTTGAATGATTTTGATGAAACCATGCCCGGACCTTTTGACTGGGATGTGCGCCGCTTGGCCGCCAGCTTTGTGATTGCGAGCCGCGAGCAGGGTTTCAAAAAGTCCACCATTGAAAAAATCGTGCATACCTTGCTGGATACCTATCACCAGAAGATGCTGGAATTTGCGCAGATGGATACGCTGGATGTTTGGTATCACCAGCTGACATCGGAGACCTTGCTCAAGCTCGGCGGAGCCAGCAAAGTAGAAAAAGCCGCGATTGAGAAAGCCCGCGCTAAAGGCAGCAGGCAATTGGTGAGTGATGCTGTGGAGTGGTTGGATGGTCCGGCAGGCAAAGAGATGCGCATCAAAGACACCCCGCCGTGGGTTTATCACGAGGCAGGTGCCACTGCACGGGAAATCGGAAAATTTGAGCGTGGTATCCAAGATTTTTTCATTCAATACCGCAGCAGCTTGAGTACAGACCGGCAGGTGCTGTTTGACCGTTATGAACTGATGGATGTGGCGGTCAAAGTGCCTGGCATTGGTTCTGTCGGCACGCGCTGCTTCGTGGCGCTGTTTGCCGCCGATGGGCATCACCCGCTGTTTTTGCAATTCAAGCAAGCGCGAGATTCTGTGCTCAGGAAGCCGCTCGGCTTGAAACTACATCCCCACAACGGCCTACGCATCGTCGATGGCCAGCGCCTGAGCCAAGCGACCAGCGATGTCTTCCTTGGCTGGGCAAGCAACAAAGCACTCGGCGCGGAATTTTATGTGCGCCAACTACGCGACATGAAAGGCGCGCTCGATGTCACGCTCTTCAGCGCAACCGATATGGCCGACTACGCCCAAGCCTGCGGCTACGCGCTCGCCCGTTCGCAAGCCAAGGCGGGTGATCCGGCGCTAATTGCGGGCTACATTGGGAAGAGTGAGGCTTTTGATGAAGCGATTACTAAGCATGCGTTTGCGTATGCGGATCAAAACGAAGCTGATTATTCGGCGCTGAAAAAAGCGGTAAAAAGTGGCGCGGTTCAGGCCACAGTCACGCCGGCAGGTGACGACTAACCCGCGGCTTCCTGCCCGCTTTCAATATGTGATCGCATGGCGGCATGAGCCGCCTCAGTGTCTCGCAGCTTCAAAGCCATCATGATCGCCGCATGCTCGGCCAGTGATTGCTCAATTCGCCCGGGTCGGGTCAGCGATTGAGCACGGTTGAGTTTCATGACTTTTCGCAAATCAGCCACCATGTGGTCGCGCCAGCGGTTATTGGAGATTTCAAGGAGCTTCACATGAAAGGCTTCGTTGATCGTGAAGAACTTCACCCGATCTTTGGTGGATTTTTCTAGCTGCTGGTGCAGGGATTCGAGTTCTTTGAGTTGTTCGGCAGTTGCAGTCTTCGCTACCGTAGCCGCGGCGTCTGCCTCTAGCAAAGCCATGAGATGGAAGACATCGTGCAGATCTTTGGCATTAACTTCCGTCACATACGCGCCGCGCCTCATTTTCATTGTGACCAAACCTTCAGCGGCCAGTACTTTGATGGCCTCGCGCAAGGGGGTGCGGCTGATGCCGTATTCCTCGGCGATTTTGAGTTCATCGATCCATGCACCAGGTTCCAGATCGTTCTTTTCCCTGCAAGATACGTTGACGCAACAGCTCTGCAACCTCTTCATATAGAGGGCGAGGTTTGAGGCGGCTGTGTTCGATGGGGGCGTTCATGGTCATGAAGTTTACACGAATCTGAATTTTGAATTCATAATTACAGATAGAAAATCGCGTAAAATTGTGATATGAGCAATCACAATGATTTCAAAGCTTCCAGTCTGGCCGATTGGGAGAAAGCGGCCACCAAATCTGTACCGCAAGGCGATTTGAATGCACTGAACTGGCACACACCTGACGGGATTGCGGTCAAGCCTCTCTACACCGCTGAGGATGTGAAAAACCTGCCGCATGCGAACACCTTGCCAGGCTTTGAGCCTTTCATTCGTGGCCCGCAGGCCACGATGTATGCCGTGCGGCCTTGGACGATTCGGCAGTATGCGGGGTTTTCTACGGCTGAAGAATCGAATGCGTTTTACCGCAAGGCTTTGGCGGCGGGCGGGCAGGGCGTGAGCGTGGCGTTTGATCTCGCCACGCATCGCGGCTATGACAGCGATCATCCGCGTGTCACAGGCGATGTGGGCAAAGCGGGCGTGGCGATTGATTCTGTGGAGGACATGAAGATTTTGTTTGATGCGATTCCGCTGGACAAGGTGAGCGTGTCCATGACGATGAATGGCGCGGTGTTGCCGATTTTGGCGGGCTATATCGTGGCGGCGGAAGAGCAGGGCGTGAGTCAAGCGCAGCTCAGCGGCACGATCCAGAACGACATTCTCAAAGAATTCATGGTGCGCAACACCTACATTTACCCGCCCGAGCCGTCGATGAAAATCATTGGCGACATCATTGAATACACGGCGAAAAATATGCCGAAATTCAATTCGATCTCGATCAGCGGCTATCACATGCAGGAAGCCGGCGCGAACCAAGCGCTGGAGTTGGCCTTCACCTTGGCCGATGGCAAAGAGTACGTGAAGACGGCATTGGCCAAAGGTTTAGATGTGGATGAGTTCGCCGGACGCCTCTCGTTCTTCTGGGCGGTGGGCATGAATTTCTATTTGGAAATCGCCAAAATGCGCGCAGGCCGACTGCTGTGGACGCGCATCATGAAAGAGTTCGCACCGAAAAATGCCAAGAGCTTGATGCTGCGCACGCATTCGCAAACCTCCGGCTGGAGCCTCACCGAGCAAGATCCATACAACAACATCGTGCGCACCACGATCGAGGCGATGGCGGCGGTATTCGGTGGCACGCAATCGCTGCATACCAATTCGTTTGACGAAGCGATTGCGCTGCCGACCGAGTTTTCCGCCCGCATTGCGCGCAACACGCAGCTCATCATCCAAGAAGAAACGCACATCACGAATGTGGTGGACCCCTGGGCGGGCAGCTACATGATGGAGACGCTCACGCAGCAAATGGCGGACGCGGCTTGGAAAATCATTGAAGAGGTTGATGCGATGGGCGGCATGACCAAAGCGGTGGATTCCGGCTGGGCGAAGCTCAAAATTGAAGCGGCAGCGGCTGAAAAGCAGGCGCGGATTGATTCGGGCAAAGATGTGATCGTGGGGGTGAACAAATACAAGCTTGCCGAGGAAGATGCGATTGAGACACGTAGCATTGACAATGTGGCCGTGCGTGAGCAGCAGATTGCCAGATTGCAGGATATTAAGCAAAATCGCAATACCGCCGGCGTAGAATCTGCGTTAAGTGCTATTACTTCAATAGCAGAAAGCGGGCAAGGCAATCTACTCGCGGCCTGCGTCGATGCGATCCGCGCTCGTGCGACAGTCGGCGAAGTATCAGATGCGATGGAAAAAGTCTTTGGCCGCCATCGGGCCGATACGCAAAAGGTGACCGGTGTGTACGCAGCAGCATACGATTCAGCCGAAGGTTGGGACAAACTCAAAGCCGAGATTGCCGAATTTGGCGAGCAACAAGGCCGTCGCCCACGCGTGATGATTTCCAAACTGGGTCAAGACGGGCATGACCGAGGCGCGAAAGTTGTTGCTACGGCGTATGCAGATTTAGGTTTCGATGTGGA
>JAAUOI010000264.1 GCA_012036375.1 Allobrachymonas sp.
ACGACTTGTTCAAGGTGTGCGAGACGCTCGGCGAGTGGGGTGCCCGTTGGCTCGAGATCGCACCCGAACATCTCGACCCATTCGTCGCTCTGTGGTCGATGTGCAATGCCCTCCGCCGGGACCGCCTCCCAGACCGGCGCGAGGGTCATCCACAACGCCTCGCGCCGGGACGGGTCGTCGAGGAGCGGCAGCAGCCCGAAGACCGTCACCAAGTCACGCGCAAACTGGGCAGCTTCAAAACCTCCATGCTGCAAGATGCAGAAAGTGGCCGTGCGATTGAGCTGGATGCCCTGGTGAGTTCGGTGCAAGAAATTGGCCGCTTGACGCAAACGCCTACGCCGTACACCGATGCGTTGCTTGGCATCACGCGCGTGTTCGCTAGGCAGCGTGGTTTGTATCCGGCATGAGTCCCGGCAGGGCGTAGTTTCTCTTGCACGGCGAGTTGTCACGCCGCGAGGAAGTCACACTCATGTGGGCACCACGCCCGCTTTCTTCACCAGCGCCGCATACCGCGCCAGCTCTTTCTTAAAGTGCTCGGCAGCCACCTCAGGCGAAGTCACACCCACGATATTGCCCTGCTTGGCCATCGCTTCTTTGACTTCGTCGGTGGCAAAGGCGGTGCGAATCGCGGCATTGACTTTTTGCACTTGCGCGGCAGGTAAACCTTTGGGCCCGACAGCGGCAATCCAAGCATCAATCTTGTAAGCTGGAAAGCCCGCTTCCGCGCTGGTCGGAATGTCGGGCGCTGCGGGGCTGCGCGCATCCATGGGGATGCACAGGCCGCGCACATTACCGGCTTTGATTTGCCCCAAAACTGCAGGCAATGCACCCACGCCCCAATCGACTTGGCCGCTCACGATGTCTTGCAGCATGGGCGCGAAGCCGCGATACGGAATGTGGGTGGAGAAGGTGCCGGTCACATCTTTGAACAGCTCGGGCGCGAGGTGCAAAATTGTGCCGTTGCCGCTGGAGGCGTAGTTGTATTTGCCCGGATGCTTCTTGAGCAGCGCAACGAATTCTTTTAAATCCTTTGCAGGGAATTTGGCGTTCACGATCAGCACCAGCGGTGTGTAGGCCACGATAGCAATGGGCGTGATGTCAGCCACCGGGTCGAAGCTGAGGTTTCGCGTGACACTCGGGTAGATCACGTGGTTGTTCGACACGAAAGACAGCGTGTTGCCATCGGGCGCTGATTTGATCAAGTTTTGCGTGCCAACAATGCCGCCTGCGCCGGGCTGGTTTTCCACCACCACGGTCGTGCCCAGCGCTTTGCCCAGCTGATTGCTGCTGGCGCGCACGATGCCGTCCACGCCCGAGCCTGCGCTCACGGGCAAGATGAATTTGGTTGTGCTGCCAGCTTGCGCAAATACGCTGGGAGCGCTTGCAGCCAAGCCAGCTGCAGCGGCTTGCAGAGCCTGACGGCGCGTGAGTGAAGATGAGGGCATCATGATGGTCTCCAAAACAGGATTTTTAAAGCGAAAACGGGCGTTGGCCGGCATAAAATATGCGCAGAGTGCTATTTATTTAGGAGCATTTGCTGGGCTTGTTCGACACTGTAGCCCAACTCTTGCAGAAGCTCCATGCTGTGTTCCCCTAGCTTGGGCGGGTTCATGCGCACACCGGGCTGCTGGCCATGCATCGTGAACGGGAAGAGCACCGTATCGGTTTGCTGGCCATTGGGCAGAGTCATCGGCGCGAGCCCGCCCGTGGCCTTCAAATGCGGATCGTTGACCAAATCTTGCGGGCGATTGATGGGGGCGTAAGGCAGGCCGGCGTCTTCAAAGATGCGCGTCAGCTCGGCAGCGCTGAAGTTTTTCAAGCGCTCGCGCAGATCTGCAATGAGGGTGGGGCGCTCGCGCACGCGATCATTGTTGGATGTGTATTTGGCATCCGCAAAGAGATCGGGGAAGCTCAACACGCGGCAAAACACCTCCCATTGCTTGTCGCTCACCGCGCTTAAAAAGATTTGCTCGCCATTTTTCACGGTGAACACGTCATACACGCCCCAAGCGCTGATGCGGTTCGGCATCGGCTCCGCCGGCACGCCTGTGACGGCGTATTGCATCATGTGCTGCGCGACGAGAAAGACGTTGTTTTCATACAAGGCACTTTGCACCTTCTGACCCAAGCCCGTCTGCTCGCGCTCACGCAGCGCCGCCATGGCCGCAATGCCGCCAAACAGGCCGCCCATGATGTCGTTCACACTGGTTCCCGCGCGCAGCGGCTGGCCGACTGGCCCGGTCATATAAGCCAAGCCGCCCATCATTTGCACCACTTCATCGAGCGCGGTGCGGTGCTCATAGGGGCCGGGCAGGAAGCCGCGCAGCTCGATGTAGATGAGGCGCGGATTGAGTTTTTTCAGCGTGTCGTAATCCAAACCTTGCGCAGCCATCGTTTCAGGGCGGAAGTTGTGGCTCACGATGTCTGTGGTGGCAATGAGTTTGTGTGCTGCGGCTATGCCTTCGGGCGTTTTGAGATCGAGCGTGAGGGATTTTTTGTTGCGGTTGAAGAGTGGATAAAAGCCCGCACCAGAGCCCAGCAGCTTGCGCGTGTTGTCGCCTTTGGGGGGTTCAACTTTGATGACTTCAGCGCCAAGATCGGCCAGCAACATGCCGCAAGTCGGGCCCATCACCATGTGGGTGAATTCGACCATGCGGATGCCTGCGTAGGGGAGTTGATGTGTGCTCATGAGAATCAAGAAAAGGACGCGAAATCCGCGAAAGAGACGCGAAAAGCGCGAAAAATACAAATGCCTTGAAGGGATTTTTTTGCGAATTTCGCGCTCTTTTTGCGGATTTCGCGTCCTGAATTTTCGTCAGTATTAAGCATATGAAAACCCCAAAGGCAGCCCCGCCTCAGCTGTCATGCCATACAGCGGCTCACCCGGCAAACCGATCTTTAAAGGCTCTCTTGCCAAGATCAGCTTAGAAATATCAATCCCCGTGCGCAGCCCCATGGCCTCGAACATCAGCACCAGATCTTCGGTGACGACATTGCCCGAAGCCCCCGGCGCATGCGGGCAGCCGCCCAAGCCTGCAAGCGATGAATCAAAAGCGCGGATGCCTTCTTCATAAGCAGCCAAGCAATTCGCAATGCCCAGCCCGCGCGTGTTGTGCATATGCGCTGCACCTACGCGCTCACGGCCTACAGCGGCAAAGGCGCGGCGAAACAAGCGGCGCACCTGCGCTGGGTTGGCCATGCCCGTGGTGTCGGCCAAGCCCGTTTCGTCTGCGCCTGCTGCAATCACCTCGCTCACCAGCGAAATCACATCATCTTCAGGCACGATGCCTTGCAAGGTGCAACCAAAGGCCACGCTGATGCCGGCTTCAATTTTGATGCCAGGCGCGATCTCATTGCGCAGCGCCACCACATTGCGCACCTCATCCACCATCTGCTCCCGGGTTTTGCGCACATTGGCTCTGCTGTGCGCCTCGCTCGCTGAGCATGGCAAGGTCACCTTATGCGCCCCGGCTCGCATCGCGGCTTCTGCGCCTTTGAGATTAGGTACGAGCGCCACGATTTGTAAGCCGGGCAAAGTGAGCGCATGCGCCACGAATCTCTGCCGCATCGGCCAATTGCGGCATCAGCTTGGGCGGTACAAAAGAAGTGACTTCAATCTCCCGCAGCCCCGCAGCATGCAGCGCAGTCAGCCAGCGCTTTTTGTCTTCCGTGGGCATCGTGCGCGCCACAGATTGCAGGCCATCGCGTGGGCCGACTTCGCAGATCAATACATCTTGGTTGGGGTTGTTCATGGCTCAGGATTCTGCGCCTGCTATTGCATTCCAGCCATCGCCAACGGCGATGGCTTATCACTTGTTCCAGTATTTTCTTGTCAATTCAGATGATTTTTGTCACGGATCAATCAACTTCAAAGGCAATAATTGTGATTCAAGTTTGTAATACAGTCTGACAAATGGTAAACCCCCGCGCTGTTCTCTTTGATGCCTACGGCACGCTGTTCGATGTGTACAGCGTCAGCTTAGGCGCGGAGCGATGGTTTCCAGGGCGGGGCAAGCAGCTCGCGCAGGTGTGGCGCGACAAGCAAATTGAGTATTCACGTCTGCTCACCACCAGCAATCACGGCGCGCATTACGAGCCGTTTTGGAGCGTGACGGAGAAAGCGCTTCGCTACGCTATTGAATTTATAGCACTTGGCGCATATTCTATGCCGGCCAGTGACCCATTTGGCTTAAAAAATGAGCCTCTGGATACCCATCAGATCATCTCCGCCTTGATGAACGAATACCGGCATCTCTCGGCCTATCCGGAGAACCGCGAGGTGCTCGAAGGCTTGAAATCTCGCGGCATCGTCACCGGCATTCTCTCCAACGGCGATCCGGCGATGCTCAATGTGGCGGTGAAATCCGCAGGTTTGTCTGATGTGCTCGATCACGTGATCAGCGTGGACAGCATCCGCAAATACAAAACCCACCCCGATGCCTACGCGCTCGGGTCGAACGCCACCGGCCTGCAACCCAAACAAATGCTCTTCGTCAGCTCCAACGGCTGGGACGCCCTGGCCGCCACTTGGTATGGCTATCGCACGCTCTGGGTCAACCGCGCCGGCCTGCCTGCTGAGACAATCGGCCCGCCGCCCACCCGCGTGGGCACGAGCTTGCGCGATGTTTTTTCGTTTTTTTAGCCTTATGAAAACCAACAGCCAATTTCCGGAACGCGAAAGACGCGAAAGTTACGCGAAAAGCGCGAAAAATACCAAAGACAATTTTGATTTTTCTTTTTCGCGTCTTTCGCGTAACTTTCGCGCTTTTCGCGTTCCGAATGTTCTTCTATCCTTACCAACCCTTCCTTGAGCC
>JAAUOI010000265.1 GCA_012036375.1 Allobrachymonas sp.
GCCGCCTACATTACTGAGCTGGCGCGTGAGGGCGATGAAGTCTGGGAGCACTTGGCGCGCGAGCATCCGGGCGACGCCAATGCCCAGATCGAGGGTTGGCTGCAGCACGTCGAGACCTTCAGACATCGCAAGTCGCGTATTCCAGCAAGCATGAATCAGAGCATTGCAGAACTCACCAGCGGCATGAGGGTACGAAAACAGCTGCACTACGTGCTCTGTGTCCGGTCCATCTGCGCATCCAGATGGACCGGATCCAGCCCTGGTGTTTGTGCTTGCAGCCGTGTTCCAGCATTGCAGTTGAGCACGCGCAAGACTTGCACATCTGATCCGGTGGACTGCCAAGCACATCGGCTGTCCATGACGCCACAGCGTTTTGCATAGCATAGCATGCTGCCGGCGGACATTCTGGTCGACTGCATGTATGTGGCACGAGCATCAGTACTGGGCGAGCAGATTTCCTGCAAAGCTGACCGCCGGGATTATTGCAGGCAGCTGACTTCTTCGAGGACGCCGCCCTCATCACATTTCTGGGGCAGCAGCTGGGGCCCAGGCTGCTCACCGGAAATAACACCTGTGGGCTCACTGACGAAGAGAACAGTGCTGTGGAGGTGAGGGCGCTGCCGGCCATTCTCGCCTTTCATCTGTCGCACTGCCTTCCCGTTCCAAATACCGCAGACAACCGTGGACTGGGTTGACATCCGATACATACAGTCTGTTCATAAGCGTGTATTTTAACCTGTCCGGTGGTTGTGCAGGTGCTGCCGGGACTGTCATCAGCCTGCACAGTGGCGGTGCTCCGGGCCTCACAGGCAAGCTTTCACAGAATAATTGCATACCTGCCAGCTGTGCTGCACCCAGACGTCCTTCTAGCCAGATTTTCAGAGCTTTCGGGCGCAGGCACGTTGCGCATAGTGTGCAGCCAGCACACCTCATCGGCTATTGCAGGGGCGCTGGCAGCCGCAGTGCGCGTTCCAGCATTCCGGTGCCTGGAGCTCCTCGACTTCTCCACACTCGCCATCGCGGAGATGCAGCTGCAAGCTCTTCCACACAAACCGCCTGCGCGAGCTCTGAGACCCACTGAGGCTCTGTTTGAGATTTCCGGGAACTCTCGCTTGCTCTCACTGCGCATGCATGGCGCCGAAATGTCGACTGAACAGTTTGACAGGCTGATCACATGTGTAGCCCGTCGCTCGTCTGTGGCTTGTCTAGAGGTTACAGGCATAAGTGTATTCGAAACGCAACACCAGGCCGCTGGCACGGCCGGGGGCAGCGTGTTGCACAGTGAGCCATCAAGCCGACAGCCTCAGGAAGCAGCCGATTCTAGTTACTGGTCATTCCTGGGGCAGACACAGAGGCATACGCTTCAGTGGCCTGTCAATTCTGGGTCTATGGCGGTCGTCGCCAGGGTCACAGTGCATGACCGTGAGTGCCTGAAACAACTCACGAATGTGCAGCGGTTCACTCTCAGCTCCAGTGACGAAGATGCTGAAGGCATAGCGGATCTGCGTGACGAATCAACGGACAGCCTGCGGCGGCAGAGGGTGTTCGTTGAATCGCTTCGGGGCATGTCTCGCCTGACGTCGCTGAGCATCCGGCGATACAGCCTTCGCATCTCCTCTGTACTATCCATTGTCGGCAGCCTATTGCAACTTGCTGAGCTCTCTGTGTGCGTCCTCAGCGACCGCCCACAGGACTCTGCATCGTCAGCAGCTTCCAACACTGCTCTCGAAGGGTCCAGGCCGCCCGTTCCCGAGCAGCAGAGCCTAGAAGCCGTGTTGGGTAACCTGACAGCACTCACCAGCCTGAGCTTCACTGCTCGTGGCGGGGCGCATCGCGCAAGTTAGCACCACAGGTTTTTGAGTGATCAACTCTGCGCACGCGTTGCCTAACACGAGATGCAGAAAATACGCCGTCTCCTCCAGCGTATCCGTGCCATGCGTGATCACGATGCCGCGCACATCGGCTTGCGCGAGATGGTGGGCGCAGCGCTGCGCAATGCGCGTCATCGTGGCGAAATCCATGTCTTTGCTATCCAGCTGGGCGACTTGTTCACTTTCTAGCGCATCGCCCCGCAAAGCCTCTTGCATGCCCGGCACACACTTAAGCAAATCTTGAACGGAGAGCTGCGCGGCGGTGTAGCCGGTATGGTCGCTGCTGCTGGCTGCCGTACCGGCAATTGTGCCGCCCGTGCCCAAAACGATGATTTTTGCGTCGTCATAAAAATTTTGCGAAAAATGTTGCAAGCCTAGAAAAACTGAGCTAATATCCAGTTACTGGATGAGAAATCAGCCCTGTAATCAATCGCAGTTGCCAGCAGTGCGGTTTCTTATTCAGTCAACTTTTGGAGTGTGCCATGTTCGATTCCCCGAAACTCACCGCGCGTCAGCAACAAATCCTCACGCTGATCCAAACCACGATTGAGAAAACCGGCTCGCCGCCCACGCGCGCCGAAATCGCCACCGAGTTTGGCTTCAAGTCGGCCAACGCCGCCGAAGAGCATTTGCAAGCCCTGCATCGCAAAGGCGCGATCGAGCTTTTGCAAGGCACCTCGCGCGGCATCCGTCTGCGTGGCGACACGCTCCGAGCCATCGCCGAAACGCGCTCTAAGCAAATGGGCTTCCCCTTGCAAAGCCTCATGCAACTCGCCCTTCCCTTGGTTGGCCGCGTGGCTGCGGGCTCGCCGATTCTGGCGCAAGAGCATATTGACAAAACCTATTACGTTGAGCCCAGCCTCTTTCCCACCAAACCCGACTATTTGCTCAAAGTGCGCGGCATGAGCATGCGCGATATTGGCATCATGGAAGGCGATTTACTTGCTGTGCAATCCACCAAAGATGCTCGCAATGGCCAAATCGTCGTCGCTCGCATTGGCGAAGAAGTCACCGTCAAACGCTTTCAGCGCAACAAAAATATCATCGAGCTGCACCCCGAAAACCCCGATTTCAAAACCATCATCGTCGAGCCCGGCGAGGCATTCGAAATTGAAGGTTTGGCTGTTGGTTTGATCCGCAACAGCTTCATGATGTAAAGGAGAGCGCCATGTCTGCTGTGATGTCGTCCTCAAGCTCAAGGCCAGTCAAGCCCGCATCGGCCGTGTTCCAACAGCTCATGCTGCCGCTGCAAAGTGTGGTCGATTTTTTCTCACCTCCTGCGCCGCAGCAAATCGTCGTTCCCGCTCATACCTCGTCCGCATTACGCCTTGCCAAGCCACCGACAATCCCTACGCAAGCCGTACGCAGCACTCAGCGGGTGCAATCAACAGGTATTCGTTTGGTAGACACGCAAATGATGGGGCGGATGGCTGAATCTCCAGCCATCCTGCGCTCCCGCCGCACGCAAGACGGCCGCATCGTCATTTCTGGCCGCATGCGCGATGTGTGCGCTGAACTTGATCGCATGTGCGCTGATTAAAAGCTTTGCTTCAGCATCGCTAATTTGCTATTTATTTAATAGCATTCGACGCATATTTTATGCCGGGGAAATGCTATTTTGGCTTAAAAACCAAGCCCTGTGAGATGCCCAATCATTTAAGTAGGCATAGGGGTCAAACAATTCCAGCATTGCTCAAATCCACCCTCCACACGCTCACCGCATCCCGTGCAAATCCAATTTCGTTGAGGCGTTCGCTGAATCTCAGCAAACATTTGTTGAGCGCGTTCAAATTGCTCATCCTCCTGCACCCAAATCTCCGGCAAACATTGATCGGGTGGCAAATCGCCCGCAGCGCCATTCAAAAAATAGCGCTGCATATTCGCATCAATTCCTTGGTCGCGGAGTATGTCCACCCAGAGTTGAGCAATCGCAATATTGGGAGCCTGGCCGAGTCTTTTCATCAGTTCAGGATACCATCACATCCATGAATCTCTACATCATCACCGGCGCATCACGCGGCATGGGCGCGGCGCTCGCCCAGCAACTCATCCTTCCCGGCAACAGCCTGCTGTGCATCTCACGTCAAACGAATGCAGATCTCGCCAACTTGGCAGAGCAGCAACAAGTGCCGTTTGCGCAATGGCGGTTTGATTTGCAAGATGCCGCGCAAGCTGCCACTGAGCTGCAAGCTTGGCTCAAGCCACAGCTCGCCAAAGCTGACAGCATCACCCTCATCAACAATGCAGGCATCATCCCGCTGATTGCCCCTTTGTCAGAAGTGCCTGCCGCCGAGATTGCCAAAGCCCTTCGCGTCGGCATCGAAGCGCCCATGCTCCTCACAGCCGCCTTCCTGAAAGCCACCGCGCATTTCAGCGGCGCAAAGAAAGTGCTCAACATCTCCTCTGGCCTAGGCCGCCGCGCCATGGCCAGCCAAGCCGGCTACTGCGCCGCAAAAGCCGCCATGGATCATTTCACGCGCTGCCTCGCTTTAGAAGAAGCCCTCAAGCCCCATGGCGCGAAAGTCTGTTCTCTTGCTCCCGGCGTGATCGATACCGACATGCAAGTGCAACTGCGCGGCGCGGACGCAAAGGCGTTTCCCGATCGCGAAGCATTCGTGCAGCTGAAGAGCGGCGGCAAGCTCGACACGCCGGCCGCGGCGGCGGCCAAGGTGATCGCTTATCTGCACCGTGCCGACTTTGGCGCCAATCCGGTGGGGGATGTGCGTGATGCCTGACGCACAGCAGGCCGGGCGAGTGCCTTCACGCGTCGCGCACTGAGTCAACCCCCTCGAAGCGCAAACACTGCTGCCGCACCACCTCCGGCAAGAACTGCTCCTTGGCCTGCGCAGCGCGCAGCCATTCGGCGTCGGTGCCGGTTTCCTCGTCCAGTGCCTGTTGCAGCAGCGCGAGGCCGCGCTCGGCGTGCAGTTCGAT
>JAAUOI010000266.1 GCA_012036375.1 Allobrachymonas sp.
AAGCGATTGGCCCACGCGTCGTACCCATTCTTGTTGACGAAGCTCGCACCTTCGGCATGGAAGGTCTCTTCCGCCAAATCGGTATTTACAACCCAAAGGCCAGCTCTACACCCCGGTCGATAAAGATCAGGTGATGTACTACAAAGAAGACAAAGCAGGCCAGATTCTGCAAGAAGGTATCAACGAAGCCGGTGGTATGGCCAGCTGGATTGCCGCAGCCACGAGCTACAGCACGTCCAACCGCATCATGATTCCGTTCTACGTGTATTACTCGATGTTTGGCTTCCAGCGCATCGGCGATATGGCTTGGGCTGCGGGCGATATGCAAGCACGCGGCTTCTTGCTTGGCGGCACTTCTGGCCGCACCACATTGAATGGCGAAGGCTTGCAGCACGAAGACGGCCACAGCCACATCATGGCCGGCACGATCCCGAATTGCGTCAGCTATGACCCGAGCTTCGCGCATGAGGTCGGCGTGATCATGCATCACGGCTTGAAACGCATGGTGGAACGCCAAGAAAACGTGTTTTTATTACATCACCTTGCTCAATGAAAACTATGCCATGCCCGGCTTGGTGGCTGGACAAGAGGAGCAGATTATCAAAGGCATGTATCTCTGCAAAAAGGGCGGTGGCTCGAAGGAGCGCGTGCAGCTCCTAGGCTCTGGCACGATCCTGCGCGAGAGCATCTTCGCGCAAGAGCTGCTGGAAAAAGATTGGGGTATTTCAGCTGACGTGTGGAGCTGCCCAAGCTTTAATGAGTTGACGCGCGAAGGCCAAGATGCCGACCGCTACAACCTGCTGCACCCTGAAAGCCAACCGCGCAAGAGCTTCGTCGAGCAGCAATTGGCATCCAGCATCGGCCCTGTGGTTGCCTCCACCGACTACATGAAAGCCTACGCCGAGCAAATCCGCCCCTACGTTCAAAAAGCCACTCAAGACAGCAAGCCCACGCGCAACTACAAAGTCCTCGGCACAGATGGCTTTGGCCGCTCGGATTTCCGCAGCAAGCTGCGCGAGCACTTCGAGATCAACCGCCACTACATCGTGATCTCCGCGCTCAAAGCCTTGGCTGAAGACGGCAAACTCCCTGCATCAAAAGTCTCTGAAGCCATCAAGAAATATGGCATCAAGACCGACAAGATCAACCCACTTTACGCCTAAGGTTGCGCCATGTCCCTCATTGAAATTCAAGTTCCCGACATCGGCGATTTCGACGAAGTCGCCGTCATTGAGCTGCTCGTCAAACCTGGCGATGCCGTCAAGGCCGAGCAATCGCTGATCACGGTTGAATCGGACAAAGCCTCGATGGAAATCCCCTCCAGCGCGGCAGGCATCGTGAAAGAGATCAAAGTCAAAATTGGCGACAAGGTCAAGCAAGGCTCGGTGGTGTTGATGCTGGAAGCGGCGGGCGCAGCATCTGCCGCTGCTGCGCCAGCTCCCGCAGCCCCAGTTTTAGAGCAAAAACAGCCTCTAGCCGGCATAGAATATGCGCCGAGTGCTATGAATTCAGTAGTATCCAGCATTGAAGTCAAAGTGCCAGATATTGGCGATTTCAAAGATGTCGCCGTGATTGAAGTGTTCGTCAAACCGGGCGATACGATCAAGGTCGAGCAATCACTCATCACCGTCGAATCCGACAAAGCCGCGATGGAAATTCCATCGAGCGCAGCGGGCGTGCTCAAAGAATTGAAAGTTAAAGTGGGCGACAAGATCAATATCGGTGATCTGTTGGCGGTTTTAGAAGGTGCTGCTTCTGCAAGTGCTCCAATCGCTACTTCTGCTCCAGTTTCGGAGCAAAAACAGCCAGTAGTCGGCGTAAATACTGCGCAGAGTGCTCCTGTTTCAGTAGCGCCTGCTGCGTCTTCCACAACTGCCCATAACCCAACTGTCGCCCCTTCTGGCGCTCTCCCCCACGCCTCCCCCAGCGTGCGCAAGTTCGCACGCGAGCTGGGTGTGCCATTGGAAGAAGTCAAAGGCTCAGGGCACAAAGGCCGCATCACGGAAGCCGATATTCAAGGCTTCACCAAAGCCGTGATGAGTGGCGCAGTGGCTACGAAGGCTATCGCTGCCAAAGCGCCAGCCGGCGGAGACGGCGCAGGAGGTAACGCAAACGCAGGTGCTGCGTTGGGCCTCATCCCTTGGCCGAAGATCGATTTCACCAAGTTCGGCCCGATTGAGCGCAAAGAAATGAGCCGCATCAAAAAGATCAGCGGCCAAAAACCTGACGCGCAACGCCATCATATTCCCGCCGTCACCAACCATGACGATGCCGACATCACCGATCTGGAAGCCTTCCGCGTCGCAACGAACAAGGAAAACGAGAAACTCGGCGTGAAGGTCACGATGCTCGCCTTCTTGATCAAAGCCTGCGTCGCCGCACTCAAAAAATTCCCCGAGTTCAACTCTTCGCTCGATGGCGATGCGCTCATCTATAAACAGTATTTCCACATCGGCTTCGCAGCCGACACGCCCAACGGCCTCGTCGTTCCCGTGATCAAAGATGCCGACAAAAAAGGCATCCTGCAAATCAGCACCGAAATGGGCGAGCTCGCCAAGAAGGCCCGCGACGGCAAGCTCACGCCAGCTGAGATGAGCGGCGCTTGCTTCACGATCTCCTCTCTGGGCGGCATTGGCGGGCGTTATTTCACGCCCATCATCAATGCGCCAGAAGTGGCGATTCTGGGCGTTTGCAAGAGTCAGATGGAGCCCGTTTGGGACGGCGCAGCGTTTCAACCGCGTTTGATGTTGCCTTTGTCACTCACATGGGATCATCGCGTGATTGATGGTGCTGCGGCGGCGCGATTCAACTCGTATCTCGGGCAGATACTGGGCGATTTCCGCCGGATTTTGCTTTGAAAAATTCCTAGGTAACGCGAAAAACACGAAAACTCGCGAAAAGCGACGAAAAAATCGAAACACTAGAAATATGAGTTCGTTCAAAGGATACTTTTCGCGTTTTTCGCGTCCTTTTGCGCTTTTCGCGTTACATAGATCCGCTCCAACTACGAAACACAATATGACAACCGTAGTCGTCGTCAAAAAATCAGGCCAAGTGGCCATCGCCGCAGACAGTCTCGTCACATTCGGCGACACCAAGCTCGGCCATCGCTTTGAAGATAATGAAAAAATCTTCAAAGTCAAAGCCGTTGGCGGCGAGACCTACTTCACCACCGCTGGCACCACCGCACACTTCCCCGCCCTGCGCAAAGCCCTCGAATCCTTGCCCAAAGAAGAATTAAAACTGCACAGCAAAGACGAGGTGTACGACACTTTCCTCAAGCTGCACCCCGTGTTGAAAGAAAAGTTCTTCCTGCAAACCAAGGAAGAAGATGCCGACCCGTATGAGTCCATGCAGTTCAGCGTCTTGATCGCCAACAGCGCAGGCATTTTCGGGCTCTACAGCTACCGCGAAGTCTTCGAGTTCAAAGAATTTTGGGGCGTCGGCTCTGGCCGCGCCTTCGCACTCGGCGCGATGAGCGTGACCTATGCCAAGCGCGATGCAACAGCCCGCGATGTGGCGCTCGCAGGCGTGAACGCCGGCTGCGAATTCGATAAAAACTCCGGTGGCCCGATCAAGGTGTTCGCCACGAAATTGAAAGCTTAAATCATGTCAATCCTAGAAATTCAAGTCCCCGACATCGGCGATTTCGACGAAGTTGCCGTCATCGAGCTGCTCGTCAAACCCGGCGATACCGTTAAAGCCGAACAAAGCCTGATCACCGTCGAGTCCGACAAAGCCTCGATGGAAATTCCGTCCAGCGCGGCAGGCGTTGTCAAAGAGCTGAAAGTCAAGCTGGGTGACAAAGTCAAGCAAGGCTCGGTGGTGCTTACGCTCGAATCTGCCGGCGCATCACCTTCCCCAGCACCCAACCCTGCTCCGGCTTCACCCCCCGTTTTAGAGCAAAAACAACCCCTCCCCGGCATAAATACTGCGCAGAGTGCTATCAACTCAGTAGCAACGAGTTTTAGCGGCAACGCCGACATGGATTGCGATCTGCTCGTCCTAGGCGCAGGCCCCGGCGGCTACAGCGCCGCTTTCCGCGCCGCAGACCTCGGCCTCAAAGTCATCATCGTGGAGCGCTATGCCACCTTAGGCGGCGTGTGCCTCAACGTCGGCTGCATCCCCTCCAAAGCCCTCTTGCACGTCGCAGCCGTGATGGATGAAGTCAGCCACATGGCGGATCTTGGCGTTGAATTTGGCGCGCCCAAACTCAACATCGACAAACTGCGCACCCACAAAGAAAAAGTCATCGGCAAGCTCACGGGCGGCCTCGCGCAGATGGCCAAGATGCGCAAAGTCTCAGTAGTGCGCGGCTATGGCGCATTCGTTGGCAGCAACCATGTCGAAGTTGAAGAGACGAGCGGCACAGCCCAAGAAAAAACCGGCAGCAAAAAAGTCATCCAATTCAAGCGCTGCATCATCGCAGCCGGCAGCCAAGCCGTGCGCCTTCCCTTCTTGCCCGAT
Organism: Allobrachymonas sp.; assembly: GCA_012036375.1. Lineage (GTDB taxonomy): Bacteria > Pseudomonadota > Gammaproteobacteria > Burkholderiales > Burkholderiaceae_C > JANMDU01. The sequence goes on from JAAUOI010000266.1 coordinate 4,468, forward strand.
GATCCGCGTATCGTGGACAGCACAGGCGCACTGGAACTCAAAGACGTGCCGAAGAAAATGCTCATCGTCGGCGGCGGCATCATCGGCCTGGAAATGGGCACGGTGTATTCCACGCTCGGCGCGCGCCTCGATGTGGTCGAGATGATGGACGGCCTGATGCAAGGCGCAGACCGCGATTTGGTCAAAGTCTGGGAAAAAATGAACAAAGGCCGTTTCGACAACATCATGTTGAAGACGAAAAACAGTCGGCGCGACTGCCACGCCTGAAGGCATCAAAGTGCAGTTCGAAGGCCTAGACGGCACCAAGAGCGAAGGCACGTA
>JAAUOI010000267.1 GCA_012036375.1 Allobrachymonas sp.
TTCATGCGCTACTTTCAGACTGGCAGGTCAAAAAGAGAGCATCCTATCCTTCTTGAGCCTACCTGTTTACAGGTCGCGCACTTCGTAGTTGAATCCGCCGCTTAAAAATCAACGCCGTACTTGGAGGGCTCCGGGGTTCACAATGTTGGTGGGCTGTCCACGAACGAAATTCACCACATTGTCAAACGCGGCATTGAAATACAGTTCATAACCTGCCTGCTCCACGTAGCCGATATGCGGTGTGCAGATGCAGTTCTCTAGGCGCAGCAGCGCGTGGCCTTGCAAAATCGGTTCGCTTTCAAACACATCTACGGCGGCCATTCCGGGGCGTCCACGGTTCAAGCCTGCGATCAAGGCATCTTGGTCAATCAGCTCGGCTCGCGCTGTGTTCACCAACAGTGATGTTGGCTTCATCAAAGACAAATCTTGCAGGCGAACGCAGCCTGCCGTCTCTTCGTTCAGGCGCAGATGCAAGGAAAGCACATCGCTTTGCGAAAACAATTCCTCGCTACTGGCCGCTGTGACATAGCCCAAGCCTTGTGCGCGAGCGAGCGTGGTCTCGCGCCCCCACACGAGCACATTCATACCAAACGCCTTGCCGTAACCAGCCACAAGCTGCGCAATTTTGCCAAAACCGAGCAGCCCAAGCGTTTTGCCATGCAGCGAGGTGCCAATGCCGAAATTTGGCGGCATCGAGGCGGTTTTGAGGCCGGACTGCTGCCAAGCGCCGTGCTTGAGGTTACTGATGTATTGCGGCAAGCGGCGCTTGGCGGCCATGATGAGCGCCCAAGTCAGTTCTGCGGGCGCTACAGGTGAGCCAACGCCCTCTGCCACGGCAATGCCGCGCTCGGTGCAGGCGTTGATGTCAACATGGCTGCCTACCCGGCCGGTTTGCGAGATCATTTTCAGACGCGGCAGCTTTTCAATCAGTTGACGCGACAACTGGGTGCGCTCGCGAATGAGCACGATGACATCGGCATCTTTGAGCCGCACCGACAGTTGCCCAATGCCTTTGACGGTATTGGTGTACACCTTGGCTTGGTATTCATCCAGCTTGGAGGCGCATTCGAGCTTGCGCACCGCATCTTGGTAGTCGTCCAGAATCACAATATTCATGGGCTCTTATTGTGCCTGCAAGAAGCGCAGAATCTCGCTACGATCAAGCCATCCATTTCCAATCATCGTATCCACAGGAGAAATTTGTGACTATTTCCATGCATTCGGCCAGCAGCCCGATTTTCAAATCCATGCTCGGCAACCTCGATCACTTCCTTGCCAAAGCGGCGGCACATGCTGAAGCGAAGAAGTTCGATCCGGCTAATTTGCTGGCCGCGCGTCTCGCTCCCGACATGCTGCCCTTCACGCGCCAAGTCTTGATCGCTTGCGATGCGAGCAAGCTGTGCATGGCACGCTTGGCTGGCATGGAAGCACCGAAGTACGAAGACAATGAAACAACCATTGAGCAACTGCGCGAGCGCATTGCTAAAACGATTGCCTTCATCGACAGCGTGCCCGCCTCAGCCATAGACGGCACTGAAGACAAAGACATCACCTTCCCTGTGGGGCGCGATGGCGCAACTCGCACGATGAAAGGCGAGGCTTATTTGAAGCACTGGGCGCTTGCGAATATGTTCTTTCATGTGACGACAGCGTATGCCTTGCTGCGCCACAATGGTGTGGAGCTGGGTAAATCAGAGTATTTGCTGGGCGCAAGAGCTGGTCAGTAAGGTCAACACTTTTTGAGCTGAAAAACAGCGAAAATACACGGCTAATGCCAATTTCTGGCAAGCCGTGTAATTTCTATCATGCTGAGTTTTTCTGCTTTCAATAAAAAATCTGACGACACCGTGCCAGACGCATCGAATCCATCCACCGCCAAAGTAGCCAAAAGCTCGACTTCGCACCCACTGGATGGTCTGACGGGCGGTGCGTTTTCTGCCCCTACATCGGGTGAGCGAGCAGCCAAAATTCGCGAGTGGTTGGCCAGCAATCCTTCGCCTGAGCAGATGCAAGAGGTCTTCAAAGAACTGTCGCATCGTGACAAAGGCGCTGCCAAGCCTTTGCGCGAAAAGCTCGATGAATTGAAACGCAGCGCCAGCCAAGAGCACATCGCCAGTGAATGGGCGGATAAAGCGCAAGTGCTGTTATCTGTCTCCAAACTCAACATCGCTGATGCGTTGGCCTGGCGACGTGATGCCGCTAAAGCGGGTGCGCCTTTGTCCAAAGAGCCACTGGCTGCCCTGCGCGCGCAGATGAACGAGCGGGTCAAACAGATTGAAGATTTGCAGCATCGCGCTCAAGTGCAGCGCGAAGCGGCGATTTTGCTGGCGCAGCGCATTGAACTGCTCTCCACCAAATCCTTGGCAGATGCGCAAGCCGCGTTTGAAGTATTGCATGTGGATGTGAAACATTGGGGCGAACAAACTGCCGCTTTGCAGCTTGATGCGCAATGGAACAGCGTGGATGCGAAATTCACGCCTCAGCTCGAAACTGCGCAATCGCAGCTCAATTCCTTGTGGGAAGCTTTCTCTGGTGCGCTTGCGCAAGCGACAGCCGCGATGGGTGATGCAACTGCGCCATTACCGGCTGTGCCTGTGTGGGCTGACGCGATTCGCACAGCGCGTGGCGAGGCTGTGGCTGCAAAAGTCGATAAGCCTGTCAAACCAAAAATTGACCCTGAAAAGCGCCAAGCTGCCAATGCCGCTGTGCGCGAGCAGCTCTCAAAATTGGAGCAAGAGCTCACCGAAGGCCATGGCAAAGCCAGTGCTCAAGCTGCCAACGATCTGCGCTCTGCGCTCAAAGAGCACGGCGCTTACATTGACGAACGCACCGAATCCAAAGCCCGCGATGCATTGAGCGCCGCTGGCGAGATGGAAGGCTGGCAAAATGGCGTGCCAATCAAATCCGTGAGGAACTAATTGGCAAAGCGCAGGCTTTGGTGGCCAAGCCGCTGGGCGGCCGCAAGCAACAAGAAGCCGTGCGCAGCCTGCGCGAAGCTTGGAAGCAAACCGATCAAGGCGGCATGCCCAATCACGGCATGTGGCGCAAGTTTGATGAGGCTTGCAACGAAGCGCACAAAATTGTGGAAGCGTGGCTCGATCAAGTCAAGGCCAACGAAGCGCAGCACAAGGCCGATCGCTTGGCCATCATCGAAGAGATTCAGAATTGGACGACCGCAAACAGCACCCGCACCGATTGGAAGCAGATTGACCGCGAACTGCACGCGCTGAGCGAAAAATGGCGTGCTGCTGGCCATATAGGCGAGAAAACATTCGCTGAACTCCAGCCGCAATACAAATCTGCGATGAAAGCTGCCCATGGCCCGCTCGAAGCAGCGCAAAAAGCCTCGCTGGAACGCCGCCGCGCTTTGATTGAAGAGGCCAAAGAGTTGGGCGCTGCACCGATGATGCGCATCGATGCCGTGAAATCCCTGCAAGGCCGCTGGCAGACCGAGGCGCAAAGTGTGCCCATGGATCGCAAAGAAGAGCAAAAGCTTTGGGATGCTTTCCGCAAACCAATTGATGAGGCCTTTGAGCGCAAAGGCAAAGCGCGTGAAGAACAAGCTGCTGCCATGAGCGCACACGACAACATGGTGCTCGATGCCACCAAGTCGCTCGATGCGGCGATTGCCAGTGGCGATGCGAAAGCGATTCGCGCAGCGATGGATGCTTTGGATGCAGCCAGCCGTGGGCGCGCACCTGCGGCTGTCGTTTCGGCTTCTGCCTCAGATGCCAAGCCAGTAGAAGCCGCAGCATCTGTTGAAAGCCAAAATTTAGAACAAAATCAGCCTCTAGCCGGCATGGAATATGCGCCGAGTGCTATCGAAAGCATAGTGACTGAAGCTGCTGTCGATGGTACTTTAGAAGCAGCCACCGAAGCAACGCCTGAAGCAGCAGCGCCAGAGCCTGAAGCCATTGCGCCGAAAGCACCTGCCAAGCCCGTGGTCGCTCGGCGTGGCGATGACCGACCCGGTGCCAAAGTCGGCGCAGCGGCCAAACCAGAAACTGGGCGCTTTGGCGACAAGAAATTCGGCGATAAAAAGTTTGGTGACAAAAAGCCTGGGGATCGCGATGGACGCGGCTCACGAGAAGGCGGACGTGATGGTTTCCGTGATGATCGCCGTGGTCCGCCCGGTGGTCCGCGAGATGGATTCAGAGATGCGCCGCGTTTCGATGACCGCGGCCCGCGTTTGTCCAACACGGCGTTTTACGCCATGCGCGACACCATGGACAAAGCGCAAATGGCTTTGAAGAAGCTGGCCTCACAAGCCCACGGCGAGTCCGTGGTGAATTTGCTGTCTGCTTGGCAACAGCGTAATGCGGAAAACCTGCCAACAGCCCAGCAGCTCGGTCGCGGCCTCAATCCCGCTGTGCGCACGCAATGGGCGCAGAGTTTGGCCAAGCCTGCCGCAGGAGACGCCACTCAGTCCTTGTTGCGTCTGGAAATGGCCGCTGAAGTGCCCACCCCCGCCGAACAGCTCGATGCCGTCGTGCCTTACAACTGCAAATGCTCACCCAACGTGGTGCTGCTACGCCAAGAGATACTTGGGTGCAAGATGCAGCCGCCGTTCTGGCCAGCGCGCATGACGAAGCCTCAGCGCGACGACTGCAAAATGCGTTGAAAGCTTTGCTGCGATAAATCCAAGAAACATCCGGAACGCGAAAGACGCGAAAACTACGCGAAAAACGCGAAAAAACAAAAAGGGCATCGATTCAATCTGATGCCCTTTTTCATTGATCAAAGTTTTGTATTTTTTCGCGTCTTT
>JAAUOI010000268.1 GCA_012036375.1 Allobrachymonas sp.
GCTCCACAGGTTTGTAGCCTTCAGGCGCGCGCCAATAGGTGGCATAGTTGCCATCCCACAGCCGCAGCAGCGCGGTCAAGCGCACGCTTTTCAAGCTGCCGTTGACACGCAAAGTCGCCGATTCGTTGGTGAGCGACATGACTACGGCGTAGGCTGCCCTGCCATCACCCTGGCGCAATCTCAAAATGCCCGGTCTGGCCACTTGGCGCAGCTGGGGCACGGTCAACAGCTTGGTTTGGGTAGCACTCCCATGAGCCGATGGTGACGGCTGCGCAGGGCGTGGCCGTGGTGTCTGGCAACTTCCAGTGGGTGGCCAGAGCGTTCCACGCAGCCTGCGGCTCGCGTGGTAGCAGAGGCAGCAGATCCTCAATCGGTTCCAACGGGGGGAGGGATGGCGTTGCTTGGACGGTTACGGATGCAGATGCTGGTGTAGGTGCAGATGCTGGCGCGGAGGCAGGTGCGGACGCGGGTACGGAAGCGGGCGATGCCACCAAGGCCACAGATGCAGGCTGGCGCGATGCTGCGGGCTCAGCAGGCGTTGTAAACCACACCGCGCCCAACAAAGCCGCCGCCACGACAAGCGCTAGCCCCGCCAGCTCAAAGCCCTTCTTCACAGTGCTGTGCTTGGCTGCTCCCTCCTGCTCGACCCCAAACACCTCTTGTGCGGCCTTGTTGACTACTGTGCGATTAACGCGCGTTGCCCCATGAGCCCAAGCCCCCAGCAGCGCTCGGCCACACAGCAAGTTGATGCGCCTAGGCACGCCGTGTGTGAGGCGGTGGATGTGGCGCAGGCTCGCATCATCAAATGGCAGAGCGCCATGATGCCCCGCAATGGCGAGCCGGTGGCTGATGTACTGCGTGGTCTCGGGCGCGCTCAGCGCATCCAGATGGAATCGCGCAATCACGCGCTGCGCCAGTTGCGCCAGCTCAGGCTTTTGCAGCATGGTGCGCAGCTCGGGTTGGCCGATCAGCACAATTTGCAGCAGCTTGCGTTCATTGGTTTCCAAGTTGGTGAGCAGGCGCAGTTGTTCAAGCACGTCGGGGTGCAGATTTTGGGCTTCATCCACGATCAGCACGCAGCTTTGACCCTGTGCATGGCTTTGCAGCAAAAAGGCATTGAGCGTGTCGATATAGTTTTTAACCGTGGGCGCTTGATCTGAGGCTTGCGCTCTCGCAATATGGAACTCTTCGCAAATGGTCTGCAACAGCTCAATCACGTTGAGCTTCGGGTTGAAGATATAGGCCACATGGCAATCGGGCGGGATTTGCTCCAAGAAGCAGCGGCAGATCGTGGTCTTGCCCGTTCCGATATCTCCCGTGAGCAACACGAAGCCGCCGCCGGTGCCACCACTTTGCGCCCCCACTCCCGATACACCATAGAGCAGATGCGCCAAGGCCTCCCGATGCCGCTCGCTCATGAAGAGGTAGCGGGGATCCGGCGCGATAGAAAACGGGTCTTGAGTCAGTCCGAAATGGTCGGCGTACATGAGGTGAATGGGAAACTCAATCGTGTGAGAAGAAAGCTGGCACGATTCTAGGACAGTCGAGCCTCTGATCTCTACGCATCATGGCCACTTCAAATTCAGCTGAGACGCAAACCGGTGCTTCAGCCCTGTCAACGGGTCCTCAAAAGCCAGCTCTTTGGCCAGCAGTTGCAAGGGGTTGCTGTAATCAGGCTGCTGCGTCTCGGGTGTGAGCATGGGATAAATGCCGTCGCCCACCATCGGGAGCCCCAGCGCATTCATGTGGACGCGAAGCTGATGGCGCTTACCAGTGATGGGCTCTAGGCGGTATCGCGCTAGGCTGCCACCCAGCCGCTCGATCAGCTCGATGCGGGTTTCAGAATTCGGCTCGCCTTCAGCTTCAGCCATTTGCATAAAGGAATCAGGCGAGGTGACGAGGCGCGTATTGCGAGTCAACGGAAAGCTCACATCAGGTGAAAACGGTGCAATGCATTCATAGATTTTGCTCACGCGCCGCTGGCGAAACAACTGTGCATAAGCATCACGATCTTGCACGCGACTACAAAACATCACCAGCCCAGCGGTATCGCGGTCAATCCGGTGCATGGGCGTGAGGTCGGCCAAGCCCGTGCGTCTTTTTAGCCGCACCAGCAGCGTCTCTTGCACATAGCCGCCGCTGGGCGTGACGGGGAGAAAATGCGGTTTGTCGGCCACCAAAATGTGCGCGTCTTGATAAATGATCTGTTCATCAAACGGAATGCGCAGCTCAATCCCTGCATCACGCCAGTAGTGAATGCGCTGGCCTACGAGATAGGGCGCATCGAGCGGCAATGGCTGGCCATTTTGATCAAGAATTAAACCGTTTTTAAGACGATTTTCCCAGTCTAGCCGGTGTGAATTGTGCGCGGATTGCTCTAAAAAGAATAGCAGCGAGGTTGGCGAAAAATCGAGTTTGTTGAGCGGCGGCAGCACCATCGTGCTCGCGCTCACGCCGTCTTTCAAAGGCAGCTGATTACTCGCCATCCAAACGCTTCGCTCGATTCAAGCGCCAGCGCGCATCCTCAGCCTGCGCCGCATCTTGTAGATCTTGATCGGTATAAACGTCTTCCACCGAAGTGGCCGTCTCTTGCAAACGGGTATCGAGCGCCACGCGGTTGTCAAACACGAAGCATTCGCCTTGCCAATCCTTTTCGGCATCGGGCATCTGCTGAAAATAATTCAAGATGCCGCCTTGCAACTGCGCCACTTTAAGCCCCATGTCTTGCATCCACACACTGCTCTTCTCGCAGCGGATGCCGCCCGTGCAATACATCGCCACGGTCTTGCCTTCGCGCTTCCATTCTTCGGCATGCGCTTGCACATACTCGGGGAAATCGCGGAAATTCACCACGCCGGGGTCAACTGCGCCTTCAAATCGCCCCAAGCGCCATTCAAAGCTGTTGCGGTTATCGAGCAAGACGACATCAGGCCGCTTGATCAGCTCGCGCCACTCACGCGGCGGTACATCGTTGGCATGAATCTCATCAATCCGCCCCGGCGCATCCACGCCATCTATACCGAGCGGCACGATCTCGCGTTTGGCGTGAATTTTCAGACGCTTGAAAGGCGGCGTGAGGCAGGCCGTGCGCTTGAACACGATGCCTTGGAAGCCTTGATGTGCGGCGTTTGCCGTCAACTCAACTTGCGCCGTCACCAGCGAATCGGTTTGCACAGCCTGCTCGAAAGCATTGAGCTGCTCGTTTGAGCCTGAGAGCATGCCGTTGATGCCTTCATGCGCCACGAGGATACTGCCCAAGAGCGGTGCGCAGATCTCGCGCAGCCGTTCAGCCAAAGCCTCAGGCTCACGCACGCGGACGAAATGATAAAAAGCAATATGAAAAAGCGGTGTGTTCACAGCGGTCATTATCGCAGCACTGCTCATGCACGAGATGGTCTAACTACACCGCTTCGCACGCGGATTAAAGCTTGTTTTCTAGCGCAGGCAACACAGGCTTAGGCTGTACATCAACTATCAATTCAGGAGCACTCGGCGCATATTTCATGCCGGCTGAAGGCTCATTTTGCTTCAAATTATCACTTCTGATGCGCTCCAGCGCCGCCAAACAATAATGCGCAAACCACAGCGATGAAAACGCAAACACCAGCGTATAAATCCAAATCGCCACCACAATCAAAATCGGCGCAAGCACGAGGAACAACACACCCGATGCCCACAAGAGCGCGGGCGCAGCGCCTAAATAGCCACTGACCACGCCGATGCCCAAGAGCGGCATGCGATGCTCGCGCATGATCTGTTTGCGCTCTTCGCTGCTGGCATGCTCGGCCAGCGTGTCAAATACCATCACGCGATAGGTGAGCCAGCCCCAGATCAAGGGCGGAATGAGCAGAACGAGTGGCGGAATGAACCACAGCGGAATAGAAATCAAGAGCGCGAGCAGCGCCACAGCGGTGACCGCGAGCGACCACAACACGCTGCTCACCATGCCCGCCCCACGCTTGCGCTCTAGCTGCGCAAACCGCCGCAGCGCCACCAGTTTGACCATGGCCGGTGTCATCATGAAGGCCACAAACAAGAGTGAGACAACCACCAGCACAGGCGTGATCGCCACAATCAAAATCAAGGGCGCAATCGCCGCTTTGAGGCCGCCCAGCCCCATGCTTTCCAGCCAACCGATACCGCGCATGAGCCAATCGCTAGAAAGCAGCCAAGCGTTGATGCTCGCAAGCGCTTGTTCCCAGAAAAAATAATTGAGCCCTAGCGCCAAAATGGCCATTAGCGCCAAGGGCAGGAGCGACAGCGCGATCACGCGCGGATGCAGGCAGTAAGCTGCGGCTCGCCAAGAAGCATCGAGGATGAGTTTCATGTTTCGCAGGATACACGAGAGTTTTGCGCTTCGTATCGGATGCTCGGTAACTCAGTTACTTTATTTGCGTGCTTTGTTTACGCTCTATGGCCTGTGTGCGCCCTGTGCACAGGGGCTCATGCAGGTTGCGCGGGAGTCACGCGGCACCTGCCGCGATGCTGACGAATGGAAACGCAAGCGTTTCCTCGCCCTGTGCTACCAAAATCGCCCCTGCGCACAGGGCGCACACAGGCCGAGGTTGGCTAGCCTGTCGCCGTCACCGAGTGCTTGGTTGCGGGTTAACTTTGTTCGAGAATCAATAGCGCGGTTGCGTGAAATTATCACCGCGTCAACATGGCAGGGGGAGTGACCAGTTTCGCGCGAAGATCTTTTGAGTCGCCAACAGGCTGGGTGGCGAAGGGGTTGCGACCTGCGATTTGTATCGCGCAAGGCGCAG
>JAAUOI010000269.1 GCA_012036375.1 Allobrachymonas sp.
TAGCCTCATGCAAAGCGCGGCGGGCAAAGCCCAAGGCTGCTGCGGCAACCGAGGGGCGAAAAATATCCAAAGTCGCCATCGCGAGCTTGAAACCTGCATTCTCTTCGCCCAGCATGTGATTGGCGCTGATTTCGCAATGGGTGAACGTCAAGCTGGCCAGAGGATGCGGCGCCATGACCTGAATGTGCTCACTGTCATCTAGGCCTTTCGTTCCAGCATCGACAACGAACGCGCTGATGCCGCGCGAGCCGGCCTGCATATCTGTCTTGGCAAACACGCAATAGAAATCCGCCATGCCGCCATTGCTGATCCAAGTCTTCTGGCCATTGATTTTATAGCCAAATGGACTACTACCCGGCATAAAATATGCGCGGAGTGCTATTGTATTCATAGCGGCCACATCGCTACCCGCATCGGGCTCAGAGAGCGCAAACGCTGCAATCTTCTCGCCTCGCGCGACTTGCGGCAGATAGTTTTTTTGCAACTCAGCCGATCCCGCCAGCGAAATCGCACCACTGCCCAAGCCCTGCATCGCAAATGCAAAATCCCCGAGCGCAGAATGAAAAGCGAGGTTCTCCCGCAAGATCACCAAGGCGCGAGAGTCAATACTTTCAAATGCGCCACCGCTCGAAGCCGGCACGCAATACTTCAACCATTGATTCGCACCCAGTAGCTTCACCCAAGCCTTGCATGCCGAGCGATCATCACTGTCATCGATATGTTGCTTAGGCAGCCAATCGGCGAGGCAGTTGCCGATTTCAAGGTGCTGCGGTTCAAAGAACGGCAAGCTCAAATGTTTCGTCGTGGCGCGTGGACTCATGTCAATCCCCTGCAAACACAGGTTTTTGCTTGACCACAAACGCCTCATAAGCGCGTTTGAAATCAGCCGTCTGCATACAAATCGCCTGCGCCTGCGCCTCGGCTTCAATCGCTTGGTCAATCGTCATCGCCCATTCTTGATGCAGCATGGTTTTGGTCATGCCGTGAGCAAAGGTGGGGCCTTCAGCGAGTTGCTGCGCGAGTTTGAAAGCGGCAGCCAAGAGGTCAACACCTTCATGCAGCGCATTGAAGAAGCCCCAGCTCAAACCTTCTTGCGCCGTCATCACGCGACCCGTAAAGAGAAGCTCGGAAGCGCGGCCTTGGCTGATCATGCGAGGGAGCAAGGCGCATGCGCCCATGTCTGCGCCCGCGAGGCCGACGCGGGTGAAGAGGAAGGCCGTTTTGGCCTGCGGCGTACCCAAACGCATGTCAGCAGCGAGCGCAATCATCGCGCCCGCTCCGGCGCAGATGCCATCAATCGCAGCGATCACGGGCTGCGGGCAGGCTTTGATAGCTTTGACCAAGTCGCCCGTCATGCGCGTGAATTCCAGCATCTCGGGCATGCTCATCTTCGTGAGCGGGCCGATGATTTCATGCACATCGCCGCCGCTGCAAAAGTTGCCGCCTTCGCCTGTGAAGATGACGGCTTTCACATCGGTGGCATAAACAAAATTGCGAAACAGATCACGCAGCTCGCCATAACTGTCGAACGTGAGCGGGTTCTTTTTATCGGGGCGATTGAGCGTGATGGTGGCGATGCCTGCATCGAAAGCATAAGAGAAATGCTTGGCGGCATAAGCAGCGTGTGGCGCGAATTGGCCGCGCATGGGATTGTTGGGGGCGAGGTAATGTTTCATGGTTTATTTCGCAATCATTCAGAGACATCTGTCATGAGATTCATCGCCACCGCGCTGTCTTTCACGCTGCCGAGCAGCTTGTGTAGTTGCGCCATGTCTTTGTCGGTGAGGCCATTGAATGCTTGTGTGATCCAAGTCTCGTGCTCATGCGCCATGGCCTTAAAGCTCGCGCGACCCTCAGGCGTGAGGCGCACAAGATAGGCACGGCGATCACCTTCCACGCTCATGCGCTCAACCAAGCCTTCGTTCACGAGCTGATCGGTGATGCCCGTGATGTTGCCGCCCGTGACCATGAGGCGGCGCGACAACTCGTTCATCTTCAGACCTTCGGGAGCACGTTCGAGCTGCGCCATGAGATCAAAGCGCGGCAATGTCGTATCGAATTTTTCACGCAAGGCCGAACGGATGTTGCGCTCGATCAGTTGCGTGCAAGTGAGCATGCGCAGCCAGAGGCGCAGTTCGTCGGCATGGTCGGTGTGGAGGCGGGTTTCGATGTCCATGACTTATGGCATTCTTAAATAAAGATTATTGAGGTTCTCTAAATTCATGACATCACCAAAGCGTAGCCTGCATCCAGCAAGCGGCGATGATCGAAGGACGTTTTTGAGCGCTTTTGAGCTTGTTGCGGGCCGTTGTGTTCAATTCGCTCAGGTCGTTGGGGCAATAGTTGGCCAGCGCATGGCGCTTGAGCCACGCCCACAGGTACTCCACCGGATTGAGATCGGGCGCATACGGCGGCAGGAATGCGATCTGGATATGCCCCTCTTGGCTGTCCACATACTCGCGCACCAAGCGACTGCGGTGTGCTTTGAGGCCATCCCAGATGATCAGCAGTTTTTGTCTGAGCTGGGCTTTGAGCGCTTTGAGGAAATCGACGATTTCCTCCTTCTTGATGCTGCCCTCGTGCAACCGAAACAAGCAGTTGGTGCGCGTCAAACCTGCAATGACCGAGATGTGATTCCAGTTGAAGTGAAACTGGATGACTGGCGTTTGCCCCTTGGGTGCCCAAGTGCGTACCCGCGTAGGCCGTTCGCTGATGCCCGATTCGTCGACAAAGACAATCAGGCGGCCTTCTCGCTGGGCTTTTTTTTAAGCGCTGGCCAAGTGCGCTGTTTCCACTGGCGCACAGCATCTTCATCTCGTTCAATGGCTCTTTTCTCAGGCTTTTGGGGGCTAAAGCCCAATGCGCCCAGCAGTCGCCAGACGTGCGATGGGCTAAAGCGCACGCCATGCATGCGCTCAATGAGCAAGCGCACCCGCTTGATCGTCCACAACTCGGTGCCAAATCCGTGGCTTGTTGGGCTTTGTAGCAGGGCGCGGCGCACATCGGCCAGTTGCTGCTCATCAAGAGTAGCAGGTCGCCCGCGCTCGGGGACGGCTCGCAGCGCATCGATGCCGCCTTCATCGAGTAAGCCTTTCCATGTGTACACGGTCTGCCGTGCTACGCCCACTGCCAAGGCAACCTGCGCACAGCTTTTGCCCGCCAGCAGCATGCGCCCAGCCTTTAATCGCTTCTTTGTCGCTTCGCTCAATGCCATGTCTGTATTCTCCAGTGTGACGACTGGAGATATAACGCTTGAGGTGGCTAGCGGTTGTCATGAATTATGAGATTATCAATAAGCTAATCGACAGAATTCATACAACGCATTCATACGCACGGAATTCATGACAGATTCATTCTCTGAAAATTCTAAATCCGCGGGCTTTCGGCGGCTCGTGCTCTATGTTAGCGGTTTCGATCCGCAAGGAGCCGGCAAATACCATCGCATCTATACACAAGAAGCCAAAAAGCAATGTGAAGTCTCTGGGCATCGCATAGAGGTGGGCAAGCGTACCAAACAAAGCCCTGATCGGGATGCATGGCAGATCGAAGCGCAGATCGAGGGTCAATCTTGCGTGACGGATTATCAATTCTTGCGTTGGGATCACATCGTGCGCGAGCATTGGAATGCAAGCCATTGGCATTTTATGTACATTGCCTTGTATGCCAACTGGCTGCTATTCAAGCAAGGGGTGCTCTGGCGGCTTTTCAAAATGTCTCGCCCTTCGTTTGGTGTGTGTTTTGGGCCCGCTGTGGTGGTGTCCGGCATCTTGCTTGCTGCACTAGGCTTGATAGCTTTGTTGCTCTATATCGTTAGCAGTCAGAGCGGTGCTGCTTGGATTCTTGCATCGAGTGGCGTAATTAGTGTGGCGCTATGGGGCTTGTGGCGCTTGAGTCACCATGCAGAAAAGGCTTGGTACATGGGCTGGGTGATGCGCAGCTATTGGTTTACCGTCAAGCAGGCCAAGAGGCAGACACCTTCGCTGGATACCCAATTGCAGGCGCATGCTGAGTATCTCATTCATGCACTACGCAATCCTGCGTATGACGAGGTGCTAGTGATTGGCCATAGCTCGGGTGCGATGGTGGCGACCAGTCTCGTGGCGCGAGCATGCAAAACTGCGCCCGAGAGCATGGCTGACCAACGCCTGCATCTGATGACGCTGGGTCAGTGCTTTCCAATCCTCAGCTTCCCTGCACATGCGCATTGGTTTCGCGCGGAGATCGCTATGGTTGCTCAAACGCTCGGTGAGCGGTGGGTGGACATCAGCGCCCCGAGCGATCATTGCTGTGCGCCCTTGGTCAATCCAATGCAGGCTGTGCGGGCGCTTGGCACGGATGAGCATTGCACATCCCTTGATGATTCACTCGGGGCTATCAACCCGAAGATACTGTCGCCGCAATTTTCAAAGCTCTTTGCAGCAGAGGAATATGCCCAGCTTAAAAAAGATCTGTTCGAAATGCATTTCCAATACTTCAAGGCCAGTCGCTTGCCGGGCTGGTACGATTTTTGCAATAACCGCAGGATCTCAGCTTTTATCCGAGCGTGTTGCAGAGCAGAAGTCTCAGCTTAACTACACTGACATGCAAATTTTTGGTGGACCGTTTCCTGGCTTGGATTGAATGCGATCTGTGACCTATTCAGCCTGCAAAGCACTCCACATTTCTTTATCCCGCGCCGCCGTCCAAATCCGGGGGTTTTTGATGCCACTGGCTTCGTCATAGGCGC
>JAAUOI010000270.1 GCA_012036375.1 Allobrachymonas sp.
ATTTCTTCATTGGCTTCTTTCGCGTTTTTCGCGTAATTTCTGCGTTTTTCGCGTTACCTAGTTTTTTTCAAGTGAGCCCATCATGCAACGCCGACAACTCCTCTCATTTACTACCAAATCAATAGCACTCGGCGCAGTATTTATGCCGGCTACCCTCGTATTTGGCCAACAAAATACAAATAATCGCACCATCCGCCTGATCGTCCCCTACGCCGCCGGCGGTCCGATTGATGTGACGGCGCGACTCATTGCAAGCCAAGTCAAAGACACACTTGGCACCGTCATCATCGACAACAAACCCGGCGCGGGTGGCAACATTGGCGTGGACTTGATCGCCAAAGCGCCGCCCGATGGCTTGACGATTGGCATCGCCGCGCTGGCCACGCATGCGATCAACCCGTGGCTGTATGCCAAGATGCCATTCGATGCCGCCAAAGACTTCGCGCCGATCACGCAAATGCTGCGCGTGCCGCAAGTGCTCGTGATGAATGCCGATACCGCAGCGCGTTTGAAGATCAACACATTCCAAGATTTCCTGCGCTACGCCAAAGCCAATCCCGCCAAGCTCAACTACGGCTCAGGCGGCAATGGCTCAGGCGGCCATTTGGCGGGCGAAATGTTCAAAGCCAGAGCCGGCGTGTTCGCCGTCCACATCCCCTACAACGGCGGCAACCCCGCCCAGCTCGCGCTGCTCTCAGGCCAAGTCGATTTCAATTTCGACAACCTCGCCACCGCCGCGCCCAACATCCGCAGCGGCAAGCTCAAAGCCTTGGGCGTCACGGCGCTCAAGCGTTCGCCCAATTTGCCCGATGTGCCCACGCTCGCAGAAGCCGAACCATCGCTCTTCAAAGATTTCGCCATCGACACTTGGTGGGGCTTGGTCGCCCCGCCGGCACGCCCGCAGACGTGATGACCCGCCTCAACACCGCCTTCACCACCGCCCTCAAACTACCCGAAACCCAAACCCGCTACGCAGCCTTGATGGCAGAAGCCACCCCCACCAGCCCGCAAGAATTGCGCCTTCATGGACGCAAGAGCGTGCGCGGTATGAAAGGCCGGTGAAGGCGAGTGGGGCGAGGGTGGATTAACGGGCGGGCTTGTGATTTGTGGATTTGCAAGCGCTTTAGTCCTCTACATGTATGAAGAGTTTTTAACGAAATGTGCTGACTGCATGCCAGAATGATCCGCTTGGAGACGCGCATGCCATGAGCACTATTCCGATTCACGATCCGACTGCGCCTGTTGCGCCGGATGCTAAGACTGAGGTTAAGACGACGACTTGCTATATGTGCGCTTGCCGCTGTGGCATTCGCGTGCATCTGCGCGATGGCCAGGTGCGCTACATTGAGGGCAACCCGGAGCATCCGCTGAACAAAGGCATTTTGTGCGCCAAGGGTTCATCGGGGATCATGAAGCAGTATTCCCCGGCGCGGCTGTCGCAGCCCCTGCGCCGCAAAGCGGGCACAGAGCGTGGCGCGGGGCATTATGAGCCAATTTCTTGGGATGAGACCTTTCAAATCCTCACGGATCGCCTCTCGCATCTGCGAGCGACTGATCCGAAAAAATTTGCGCTGTTTACCGGGCGCGACCAGATGCAGGCGTTGACGGGATTGTTTGCCCGCCAATTTGGCACACCGAATTACGCTGCGCATGGCGGCTTTTGCTCGGTGAACATGGCCGCCGGCATGATCTACACCATCGGCGGCAGCTTTTGGGAGTTTGGCGGGCCCGATTTGGAGCGCGCGAAAGTGTTTGTGATGATCGGCACGGCGGAAGACCATCACAGCAATCCAATGAAAGCGGCGCTCTCAAAATACAAGCGCAATGGCGGGCGCTTCATTGCGATCAATCCGATTCGCAGCGGCTATGCAGCGATTGCCGATGAATGGATTCCGATCAAGCCGGGCACCGATGGCGCACTTTTTATGGCGCTGATTCGAGAGCTGATCAGCTTGGGGCTGTATGACCGCGAATTTGTGGCGCGGTATACCAATGCGGGGCAACTGGTGAACCAAGACGATGCCAGCGATGAGCTGGGCATGATGCTGCGCAACCCAGAAGGCGATATTCGCAACCCGCTGCGGGCACACAATTTCTTTGGTGGGATCGGCACAGCGGAAAGCCTGTGGCCGATCACACGCCCGAGACCGATCCGGCTTTGTTTGGCGAATTTGAAATGCCCGATGGCACGAAGGCCAAGCCGGCGTTTCAATTGCTGGAAGAACGCGTGCGCGATTGCACGCCCGAGTGGGCTGAGAGCATCACCGGCATTTCAGCCGATACGATTCGCAAGCTCGCCTACGAGCTGGGCATCACGGCCCGTGACCAAAGCATTGAGCTGCCGATTGCGTGGACGGATGTCTGGGGCGTGGAGCACAAGAGCGTCAAAGGCAATCCCGTGGCCTTTCATGCGATGCGCGGTTTGGCGGCGCATTAGCAATGGGTTTCAAACCGTGCGTGCGCTGTCGATTCTGATGAGCTTGCTGGGCACGATTGATCGCCCCGGAGGCTTTCGGCATAAAGCGCCGTATCCACGCGCCGTGCCGCCCAATGCGCGGCCACCCAAAGGCCCGCAATCCATCAAGCCCAACACGCCGCTGGATGCGCCGCCGCTGGGTTGGGTGGAAACGCCGGGCGATTTATGTGTGGATGATGCGGGCGAAGCCGTGCGCATCGACAAAGGCTTCTCATGGGAATACCCCTTCAGCGCTCACGGCTTGATGCACAACGTCATCACCAATGCATGGCGCGGCGATCCTTATCCGATTGATACGCTCTGGCTCTTCATGGCCAATATGGCGTGGAACTCAACGATGAACACCTCCGAGGTGCGCAAGATGCTCACCGATAAACATGAAGGGGGCGATTACAAAATCCCTTTCATCGTGGTGTGTGATGCGTTCCAAAGTGAGACGACTGCGTTTTGCCGATTTGATTTTGCCCGACACCACGTATTTGGAGCGGCATGATGCGATGAGCATGCTGGATCGCCCGATCAGTGAGTTTGATGGGCCTTGCGATTCGGTGCGCGTGCCGGTGATTCCGCCACAAGGGCAATGCAAGCCGTTTCAAGAGGTGCTGGTGGAGCTGGGCTCGCGTCTGAAGTTGCCAGCGTTCACGACCGCTGAGGGTGAGCGCAAATACAAAGACTATCCCGATTTCATCGTGCGCTATGAAACTGCGCCGGGCAGCGGCATTGGTTTTCTCACCGGCTGGCGTGGCGAAGATGGCTCGCAATCCTTGCGCGGCGCGCCCAATCCCAAGCAATGGGAAATGTATGCCGCGAACAATTGCGTGCACCACTACACGATGCCGCCCGAGCACCAATACATGCGCAACTGGAATCTGGGCTACATGCAGTGGGCGCAAAAGATGGGGCTGCGGCGTGATGCTGATCCGATCACGATTCATATTTATTCGGAATTCATGCAGCGCTTTCGCCTGTCTGCGCAAGGAAAGGGCGAGGGCAGGCAGCCGCCGGATCGCTTGCGCGAGCGCGTGAGCACTTATTTTGATCCACTGCCGTTTTGGTATGAACCGCTAGAAGTGCAGGCTTCGGATAAAACGAGCTTTCCGCTCGCTGCTGTGACGCAGCGCCCGATGGCCATGTATCACTCCTGGGATTCGCAAAATGCGTGGCTGCGGCAGATCCATGCCCACAATTATTTGCATGTGAACCCCGTCACGGCCAAGGCTGCGGGCATTGCAGACGATGATTGGATCTGGGTGGAGTCGCAATGGGGCAAAGTGCGCTGCCAATGCCGCTACAGCGAAGCGGTGGAGCCCGGCACGGTGTGGACCTGGAATGCGATTGGCAAGGCCAAAGGCGCTTGGGCGCTATCCGATGATGCCAATGAATCCGAGCGCGGCTTCCTGCTCAATCATTTGATCAGCGAAGAGCTGAAAACCGCGCATGGCCGTGTCTCGAACTCTGATCCCATTACGGGGCAGGCCGGCTGGTATGACGTGCGCGTGCGCATTCGCAAAGCCGAGGCGAATGAGCCAGCGCAAAGCTGGCCGCAATTTGACAGCCGCCCCGCCTTACCGGGCACGAAGAAAGCGCCGGCTTGGCGGGCATGGTTTGCAGCGCGTGTTGAAGGGAATGCCCAATGAGTCAAGCCACAAATAAACAATTGGCGCTGGTTATTGACCTCAATGTCTGCGTCGGCTGCCACGCCTGCGTCACGAGTTGCAAGCAATGGAACACTTCCGGCAGCGCAGGCCCTTTGCTGGACGCGAATGCTTATGGCGCCGACCCAACCGGCACGTTTTTCAATCGCGTGTTGAGCTTTGAAGTCGGCGAGTTTCCGAATACGCAAACCGTGCACTTTCCCAAGAGCTGCCTGCATTGCGAAGACCCGCCCTGCGTACCCGTGTGCCCCACAGGCGCGAGCTACAAGCGGCCAGAAGACGGCATCGTCTTGGTGGACAACGACAAATGCATTGGCTGCAAATACTGCGCTTGGGCCTGCCCCTATGGCGTGCGCGAGCTGGATGAAAAATCCAAGGTGATGACCAAATGCACCCTCTGCGTGGATCGCATCACCGATCAAGCCCTGCCCAAAGCCGAGCAAAAGCCCGCTTGCGTGATGGCTTGCCCCACCAATGCGCGGCTGTTTGGCGATGTGCATGATCCGGAGAGCGAAGTGTCTGTGGCGATTCGCGAGCGCGGCGGCTATCCGCTCATGCCCGAGCTGGGCACGCA
>JAAUOI010000271.1 GCA_012036375.1 Allobrachymonas sp.
CGAAATTTTTTCTTCCACCACTTCGCCGGGATGTACCTCGCCATCGGGCGTGTGCTGGTAGGACAGGTTTTCCTTCATGTATTCGGGCAGCAGATGGCGGCGGTTGCTGGTGGCGTAGATCAGCATGTTGGCCGCGCCGCCACTGATTGATCCATCGAGCACGGATTTGAGCGCTTTGTAGCTGCCATCGCCCTCTTCAAAACTGATGTCGTCGCAGTAGATGATGAATTTTTCTGGGCGATCGGCGATCACGTCGATGATGTCGGGCAGATCGACCAAATCGTTTTTATCGACTTCAATCAAGAGCAAACCTTGGCTCGCGTATTCAGCAAGGCAAGCTTTGATGAGTGATGATTTCCCTGTGCCGCGTGCGCCAGTGAGCAACACGTTATTCGCGGTATGACCCGTGACGAATTGCTGCGTGTTGCGCTGGATTTTTTCTTTCTGAACGTCGATTTCTTTGAGGTCAGACAGCTTCATACCGGCGATGTGCTTCACCGCTTCAAGCGAGCCATGACCGCTGGCGCGTTTGCGGTAACGCCAAGCGATGGTGTTGGCGCTCCAGTCGGGGGCGGTAAGAGGCTGCGGAAGGAGGTGCTCGACTCTGGCGAGCAAACTTTCAGCGCGGACGATAAGGGCTTGGAATTGTTCGTTCATGATTCAGTTGGATTCTTGATGTTCTGCGAGCGGATTCCACACGCGCTTGAAGCCGGTCTCGACAAAATCTTTGAGATTGACGGTGGCAAATTCATGCACGCCTGCGTCTTGAAGGGATAAGCTCAAGCGGATGTCAAACGCTCTGCGGCGCGGCATATCGGCTTGCGCGAGGGCTTTCCAAAGTTTGTCATGAAAAGGCCGCGCCTCGGGCGGCAGGCCGACGACTTGCCAGTGCGGATTTTGACGGAATGCATCGCAAACTCGGCTAGCCTCTGATGCATTCAAGGGCTGTGGATTCACCGTAGCGTTTCGCAGCAGCACATACAACTCCAACAACACCAATTCAGAAATCACGACATCTCGCTGGCTAGTCAGGCTTTGCAAAAAGCATAGGCTAGTGCGTGTTGCGCAGCGCCAGAGCTGAGTGCTGCGAACAGCACATTGGTGTCAATGGAAAGCATGCTGGCCTTGCTTTGCGTGACGTTTAAGCATCCATGGCGCGAGATTCAATCCCCGCCAGATGCTCACGCAAATCTTCCAAAGCTATTTTGGGCTGCCCGAGATTGACGACTGGGATCTGCCAAGTTTGAGTGCCTGCTTGTGGGGCAGGGTAACGATCTAGGTAACTTTCAAGTCCACGCCGCGTTAATTCAGCAAGTGAGCATTCATTCACTTCAGCCCATTGCTTGGCGCGTTGGTAGAGTTGATCGGGGAGTTGAATTTGCGTGCGGTTCATGATGTAAATTATACATCGGTGGCGTTTTGATGTGAATGGTTGAATCAAATACTAAATATCGGACGCAGAGGACGCAAAAGTTACGCAAAAGTCGCAAAAGAAAACCAGAAGCAGCATGGACTTCGTTCCACTGCAATTTGTCTTTTTGGTATTTTTTCTGCGAAACCTTTGCGTCTTCTGCGTCCGGTATTTGGTTTTTAGCTCCGGTAATCCGCATTGATCTTCACATAGTCATACGAGAAATCGCAAGTCCAGACGGTGTCTTCTGCTGTGCCACGACCGAGGTCGATGTGGACGGTGATTTCGCTTTGCTTCATCACGCGAGCGCCGTCGGCTTCTTGGTAAGTCGCTAAAACGGCCGCCATCGCGGACGATGGCGACATCGTCGAGGTTCAAGGAGATTTTGGTTTGATCGAGGTCGGTGATGCCGGCGTAGCCGACTGCGGCGAGGATGCGGCCGAGGTTGGGGTCGCTGGCGAAGAAGGCGGTTTTGACGAGCGGGGAATGCGCGATCGCGTAAGCCGCCTTGGTGCATTCTTCTTGGACTTTTCCGCCTGTGACTTTGACGGTGATGAATTTGGTCGCGCCTTCACCGTCGCGCACGATGGCCTGAGCTAATTTTTGCGCCACACGCATCATCGCGGCTTTTAATGCGTCAAATTCAGCAGTAGCCGGCGTTAAATCTGCGTGGAGTGCTATTTTATTAGTAGCAATCACGATGAAGCTGTCATTCGTGGAGGTGTCGCCATCGATGGTGACGCGGTTAAACGATTGATCGGCTAGGTCTTTCGCGAGCTGCTGCATCAGCGCTTGCGGGATGACTGCATCGGTGGCTAGGAAGCCGAGCATGGTGGCCATGTTGGGGCGGATCATGCCTGCGCCTTTGCTGATGCCTGTGACTGTGACCGTCTTGCCGGCGATCTGAACCTGCTCACTGAAAGCTTTTGGCAAGGTGTCCGTCGTCATGATGCCTTCCGCTGCTTTGCCCCAATGATTGGGCTGTGCGTCTTTCAAAGCGGCGGGGAGCGCGGCTTCAATGCGATCGTTGGGCAGCGGCTCCATGATCACGCCGGTAGAAAACGGCAGCACTTGTTCGGGCGCGATGTCGAGATGGCGAGCGAGCGCAATGCAGGTCGAGCGGGCGCGGGCGAGGCCGTCGTCGCCTGTGCCGGCGTTGGCATTGCCAGTGTTGATGAGGATGGCTCGAATGCCGTGGTTCAGAGCTAAATGATCGCGGCACATCTGCACGGGCGCGGCGCAAAAGCGATTGAGCGTGAACACACCCGCCACGCTCGCGCCCGCATCGAGCAGCATCACCGTCACATCTTTGCGGTTGGCTTTGCGCACGCCGGCTTCTGTCACGCCGATGCGCAGACCGTTCACGGGGTGTAACAGAGCGGGATCGGTGGGGATGAAGTTCACGGCCATGTCAGACTCCAAAAAAGACTCAATTTATAAGCGAAATGAGCACCTAGCCGGCATAAAATCTGCGCGGAGTGCTCATTTATTCATAGCAAATAACAGTTTCGGTTAATTCAACTTACCGTGGCACAGCTTGTATTTCTTGCCACTGCCGCAAGGGCAGGGGTCGTTGCGGCCGATGCGCATGTTGGCATACGGATTGGTGGTCGAGCCGCTGAGCACTTGATTCTTGTTGCGCGATTCTTCGTCCAGCGTGGTCTGCGTGCCGCCGTCTTCCGTGGGGGCGGTGTAGGTCACGTTGCTGATGCTCTCGGCGCGATTTTCCAGCTCTTGGGTAGCTTGCTCGATTTGCTCATTGCTTTGAATTTTTACATTCATCAAAATGCGCGTGACTTCATTTTTCACGACATCGAGCAACTGGCCAAAGAGTTCAAAGGCTTCGCGCTTGTATTCTTGCTTGGGCTGCTTTTGCGCAAAGCCACGCAGATGAATACCTTGGCGCAAATAATCCAGCGCAGAGAGGTGATCGCGCCAGTGCTGATCAATGCTTTGCAGCAACACGATGCGCTCAAACTGCGTGAAATTCTCTTGGCCGATTTGTTCCACTTTGTCGTCAAAGCGGGCGTGGACGGCAGCGAGTACTTTTTCCAAGATGGCTTCATCGGTGATGGATTCAGATTTCTCCACCAGAGAGACCAAATCCATCTCGATTTGCCAATCGTTCGCAAGCACAGTTTGCAGCGCCGGCAAATCCCATTGCTCTTCCACCGATTCAGCCGGCACATGCGTGCGCACGATGTCAGTAAAGCAGCCCTCGCGCAGCGCTTTGATTTGGCCAGACAGCTCCGTGGCATCCAAAATATCGTTGCGCTGCTGGTAGATCACCTTGCGCTGATCGTTGCTCACATCATCGTATTCGAGCAATTGTTTGCGCATGTCAAAGTTGCGCGCTTCGACTTTGCGCTGAGCGCCTTCGATGCTGCGCGAGACGATGCCTGCTTCAATCGCTTCGCCTTCGGGCATTTTCAGGCGATCCATGATGGAGGCCACGCGCTCACCCGCGAAGATGCGCATGAGTGGATCGTCCAGGCTCAGATAAAAGCGCGATGAACCCGGATCGCCTTGGCGGCCTGAGCGGCCACGCAATTGGTTGTCAATGCGGCGGCTCTCGTGGCGCTCGGTGGCGATGATGCGCAGGCCGCCGAGTGATTTCACCTGCTCATGGTCTTTGGTCCATTGCACGCGCAGGCGGTCGATTTGATTTTGTTTGGCGCTGGCATCCAGCGATTCATCGGCTTCCACCGCTGCAATCATTTTCTCCACATTGCCGCCCAGCACGATGTCGGTGCCGCGACCGGCCATGTTGGTGGCGATGGTGACCGAGCCCGGCACGCCGGCCTGGGCGATGATGTGGGCTTCCTGCTCATGGTAGCGCGCGTTCAGCACCTGGTGCGCAATGCCGCGCGCCTTCAGCATCTCCGACAGCGTCTCGCTCTTCTCGATCGAGACCGTGCCGACGAGCACAGGCTGCTTGCGCTTCTGCGCATTCTCGATGTCGCGGATGATCGCGTCCCACTTCTCCTTGGACGTGCGATAGACCTCGTCATCGAGATCAGCGCGCGCCACAGGCAGATTGGTCGGCACCTCGATCACATCGAGGCCGTAGATGTCCATGAACTCGCCGGCCTCGGTCAGCGCCGTGCCGGTCATGCCGGCCAGCTTCTCGTACAGCCGGAAGTAGTTCTGGAAGGTGATGGAGGCGAGCGTCGTGGTTCTCGGGCTGGATCTCGGCCTGCTCCTTGGCCTCCAGGGCCTGGATGCAAACCCTCAGAGTAGCGCCGGCCTTGCATCATGCGGCCGGTGAACTCGTCGATGATGATGA
>JAAUOI010000018.1 GCA_012036375.1 Allobrachymonas sp.
GCCCTTCGGCGCCAACGGTTTCAATCCGCAAGGCATTCGCATCGGGCAGGCGGGCGGGCGCAATAAATCTGCGGTCAAAGTGTGGGATCAACGCGCCTATCGTGACTACGATGACTCTCAAGAACTCGGCACGCGCAACATCAAAGTCGCGCTGCGCCGCCTGCGCAAATTCGCACGCTTGGGCGCTGAAGACGAGCTCGATTTAGACGACACCATCCGCAAAACCGCAGCGAATGCTGGCTTCCTCGACATCAAAATGCGCCCCGAGCGGCATAACAATGTGAAAGTGTTGCTGCTCATGGATGTGGGCGGCACGATGGATGATCACATCAAGCGCGTGGAAGAACTCTTCAGCGCCACCAAGCAAGAGTTCAAGCATTTAGAGTTTTACTATTTCCACAATTGCGTCTATGACTTCATGTGGAAAACAATCGCCGCCGCTTCGCAGAGAAATTTCCCACTGTGGATATTTTGCGCAAGTACAACAAAGATTACAAACTCATCTTCGTCGGCGATGCGACGATGAGCCCCTATGAAATTTTGCAGCCCGGCGGCAGCGTGGAATACAACAACGAAGAAGCTGGCAGCCTCTGGCTTGAGCGCCTCACAGAAGCTTTCCCCAAATTCGCATGGATCAACCCCGAGCCACAAGGCGTGTGGGAATACCGCCAAAGCATCGGCATCATCCGCCAGATGATGAACGACCGCATGTTTCCGCTCACCTTGCAGGGACTGGAAGGTGCGATGCGGCTGCTGACCAAATAATTTTTAAAATTCAGCGAACGAATCGCTTTTTTACTGTCCGATTGCTGCTGAAGCTCGGCTTGGGTCAATAGCCATTGGTATTGCGTGGTGGCGTCTTCGCTCAGGCCATCGGCTTGTTCATCTGGGAGCATAGCAGCGCTAATCAGCAATTTGGCTTGCGTACCGACAGGCAGCAAATCTGAAGGGCGCAAGGATTGCGCGAGCAAATGCGTGGCCATTTCGATCACGCGGGCAGCGTTGACTGGGCCTTCAATGAGCAGCGCAAATTGCTGACCTTCAAGGCGGGCGGGCATATCAATTTCGCGGCAGATGCTGCGCAACTGATTGGCGGTGAGTAATAGAGCGGTGTTAGCGGTTTGCTCACCGAATTCTTTGCTGATATGTACATGATTCGCTAAACACACATGCAATATACCCAATCGATGACCAAAGCGCCGAGCGCGCAGCAAGCTACTGTGAAGCTTGCTCACGAAGCGTCGCTCATCGGCTAGGCCGGTGAGCGCGTCTTGTTGCTTGAGCGCATGCTCGCGAACCAACACATCGCGCTGACGCGATGAGCGCTTAATCAGTGCAAAAAGTAACAAAGGCACTTCAACTGCGGAGCCTATCGTCACTGCATATTGAGAAAGAAATCCAGTACTTACCCAGCCAAAATTACGCATCACTGGAAATAAGCCCGCCAAGACGATCGGCAGAAATCCCAACGCTATCCAACGCGCATTCACATCACCAAGCCTCGTGCTGCGCCATAAAACCAGATACAAGCTTAGCATCGCTACCATCGTCAAACCGTTAGACAGGCGAAAGCCCAGCATAGTTGGCCAGACAGTTTCAATCACCAGCAAACTGCTGAGCACCGTTATGAGCAAGAGTATCCATCCATCGAGCCATCGAGAAAACTGGCCAGGCTGCACCAGTGCGCGCACCAGCCACAGCGCGGCTGCGACCGACAGAGTGGGCATTACAAAGCTCGACACCGAATTCCAGCCCACAGCTTCTGGCGTGAAATACTGTGCGCCCAAACCCAAAAATGCGACTTGCGTCAGTCCCAAAATTCCAACATAGGTCGCATAGCGCAAATAATTTCCGTAGCGCAATGTCAAACCACTGACCAGACACATCAGCACCACCGCCAAGCTCATGCCAAAGTAGCCGCCTAGCAGCAGATTCTGAGTTTGCCTCGATTCGATCAATTCAAAATCGCTGTAGATATGCATTGCCGCTGAATACGGCACACGCTGATGCATCACCCGCAGCAAATACGTCACCGGCATGCCCGTGTTGTCGCTCAAATTAAACAACGGATAGCGGCTGCGCAGCGCCCATTGGCTTTGCGGCAGGCTATCGCCCGCAGATTGAGTCACCCAGCTGCCATCGGCACGCTGATAAAACAAAGTAACCAAATCGGTGGTGGGCAGCTCCACCTGAAACAGCCATCGCGTTGCAGGCTGCAAATTGTGCGCCGAAAACTGTAGCCACATTGCTTTGCCATGCAAGTCATAAGGCTGGCCTTCTTTTCGGCGATGCACGCCAGCCAAGGGCGTAGCAGGCGGCGCAATGCTTGCTGGCGCATCAAATACTTCAACAGCCTGCTGAACGCCAGCTTTACCCGATTCATCTATCCATACGCGGGTAAATTCTGAAATCGAAACCCGCGCCACGCCTTGTTTGAGCTCAATCGTGATGGTGAAATATAGGGCTGTGGCTCAGATCCTTCTGCGGATTGCGCATGAACCATCGCATTACCACACAAGCCACTAGTCCACCACACCACTACCGCCCATCGCCGAAGCTTCGCTAGGCTCAGAGCGAGTTGAGCTGTGTTGTGGATTAAGTGCATGTCCGCATTACATCAGCAAATGCTCACCCGCGTTATCCCCGCCCAAGATCACGTAATTCACTTTGCGAATATCCATGAGCTTCTTGCCGCCTGCATAGCTGATCGAGCTTTGCACGTCTTCTTGCATTTCGCGCAGCGTGTTTTTGAGCGAGCCTTTGATCGGCTCCAAAATGCGCTTGCCTTCGACGTGTTTGTATTCGCCTTTGTTGAAGTCAGAAGCCGAGCCGTAATATTCTTTGAACAGCTTGCCATCGACTTCCACCGTCTTGCCCGGCGATTCTTCCAGACCTGCCAACATCGAGCCAATCATCACCATCGTGGCGCCAAAGCGGATCGATTTGGCAATATCGCCGTGCTCACGGATGCCGCCGTCGGCAATGATCGGCTTAGTCGCCACGCGGGCGCACCACTTGAGCGCTGAGAGCTGCCAGCCGCCCGTGCCGAAACCGGTTTTCATTTTGGTGATGCACACCTTGCCAGGGCCAATGCCCACCTTGGTCGCATCCGCACCCCAGTTTTCCAAATCAATGATGGCCTCAGGCGTACCCACATTGCCCGCGATGATGAAAGCCTTGGGTAGCTTCTCTTTCAAATAACCGATCATGTTTTTCACGCTATCGGCATGGCCGTGCGCAATGTCGATCGTGATGTAGTCAGGGCACAGATTTTGCGCCACAAAAGCATCCACCGTGTCGTAATCGGGCTTCTTCACGCCCAAGGAAATCGAGGAATATACGCCCTGCGCAGCCATCGCTTTTACAAAAGCCACGTTGTCAATATCAAAGCGATGCATCACATAAAAATAGCCATTCTTGGCCATCCAGGTGCAAATCTCTTCATTGACCACCGTCTTCATATTGGCCGGCACGACGGGGATCTTAAAACTGCGCCCGCCCAGCTCTACGCTGGAATCACACTCGCTGCGGCTTTCCACGCGACATTTGCGAGGCAAAAGCAATACATTGTCGTAATCAAAAATTTCCATGTTCCATGTCCTTCAAAAAATCCATCTCAGAATAATTTGAGCGCTTGGAACTGCCCCGGTTTTTTCTGCCTTGCTTAGAAAATCAAGGCCAAAAAAAACCGAGCGCCATTGCTTGGGCTCGGTGACTGATTGTATACGATGCCTTTGCAGGCATGCACAAGACCTTATTTCACATCTACCACCAAGCTCGAATCCATCCTCGTTGCAATTGCTTTGAGTTTCTTGTCCAAAGTCAGCAGCCTCGCGCCCTGCTGCATCGCCGCTGCAACAAAGAGCATGTCGTACACCGTGTGCTCGTGCTTAGCCGCTAGGCTCATGGCTTGTGGCATGAGTTGGGAATCATCCACGAATTGATCAATCAAGCCCAAAGCATCTTCCCAATGCTGCAAGGCAAGATCAAGCGGCATCTGCTGCCAGCGCATGTATTTCCACAGCGCATTGCCTAATTCAGCGCGCGCCATCTGCGGGCTAAGCACATGAGTCGCTTGCTCAATCACCTGCGCAAGCGCAGCCGATTGCTCGCCTTGCAGCACCACGTGCAAGGCAGCCGAAGTATCCAAAATGATTTTCATGCGTGCGGCAAACTTGTGCCTATCAACGCTCGCGGTCTTCCCGCTGCCACTGCTCTAGCTGATCGCCAAGCATGATAGGCCGAGAGGACGTTTGCATACGCAGTTTATGCAACACCTGCAATCGCCGAATACCGCGCGCCTGCGGTTGCAAAGCTTGCTCCAACTCAGCAATCGTCTGCTGCGTCAAGCTACGATGCTCTTGCTCAGCCTTGAGGCTCAACAAGTCATACAAGGGCTGCGGAAATTCTCGGATTTGAACGGTTGGCATGCATGCATTATGCATGAGTTTTGCAATTACTTCACGTAGACGTGTCTTGAAACAGCTCGGTTGCTACCTGAAATTCATCCTCGCGCACCACAAAGCCCGGCCTGTGCGTTTACAAAATCACCACTCGCAGGTCATGTGTCGCAACGCGTGCACTCAGCTCTCTCATTTTTTGAGATGTTCAGTGGCACTGTCTTTGTACCAACTGAGCGCCACTTTTTTTGCGTGAGGCTTCGAAGATCGAGTGAAGCTGCTGGGTCGTTTCAGATGCTTGCGAAACCATTCATAGATTTCGTCATACTGCTGTTGCTCGTAAGGCGCGAGCGCATGAGAATGCTCTAAATCAGAAATGGCTTGAAATAAACCCTGCCTGCGGCCTGAGTGGTGATCAAGCTTTTCAACGACGAAGCGCAAATACATCAGTGAAATTATCGTCAGCTAAATATTATTTGCTGCCCAACTGAGGCGGCGCACCATCTTTGCTGGCTGCAAGCAAACCAGTCTGCGTGTATATCGCCAGCTTATCCCGCGTATCCACAATATCAAGATTGCGCATCGTGAGTTGCCCAATCCGATCTGCGGGAGAAAACGGTGCGTCTTCCACTTTTTCCATCGAGAGGCGCTCGGGTTTGTAGGTGAGATTTTGCGATTCGGTGTTGAGGATCGAATAGTCGTTGCCACGGCGCAGCTCAAGTGTGACTTCGCCTGTGATGGCGCGGGCGACCCAGCGCTGGGCGGTTTCGCGGAGCATGATGGATTGGGGGTCGAACCAGCGGCCTTGGTAGAGGAGGCGGCCGAGCTTTTTGCCGTTAATGCGGTATTGCTCGATGGTGTCTTCATTGTGAATGCCAGTGACCAAGCGCTCATAGGCTATGAAGAGCAGCGCGAGGCCGGGGGCTTCGTAGATGCCTCGGCTTTTGGCTTCGATGATGCGGTTTTCGATTTGATCGCTCATGCCGAGGCCATGGCGGCCACCGATTTTGTTGGCTTCCATGAAGAGATCGACGAGGTTGTCGAAACGCTTACCGTTCAGCGCCACGGGTTGGCCTTCATCGAAGCGGACGCTCACGGTTTCATGCTTGACGACGCAATCTTCGCGCCAGAATGGCAAGCCCATGATGGGGTTGACGATTTTGATGCCGCTGGAGAGGAGTTCGAGATCTTTCGCCTCGTGCGTTGCGCCGAGCATATTGCTGTCGGTGCTGTACGCCTTCTCGGCGCTCATCTTGTAGCCGAAGCCCTCGGCGGTCATGAAGGCGCTCATCTCGGCGCGGCCGCCGAGTTCGTCGATGAAGAGCTGATCGAGCCACGGCTTGTAAATTTTCAAAGCGGGGTTGGTGAGCAGGCCGTAGCGGTAGAAGCGTTCGATGTCGTTGCCTTTGAAGGTGGAGCCATCGCCCCAGATGTTGACATCGTCTTCCTTCATCGCGGAGACGAGCATCGTGCCGGTGACGGCGCGGCCGAGCGGCGTGGTGTTGAAGTAGGTGACGCCAGCAGTAGAAATATGAAACGCGCCAGCTTGCAGCGCGGCAATGCCCTCTTGCGCGAGCTGCAAACGGCAATCGATCAGGCGGGCTTTTTCTGCGCCGTATTCCATGGCTTTGCGCGGAATTTCTTCGTAATCGGGCTCATCAGGCTGGCCGAGATTGGCGGTGTAGGCGTAGGGCTTTGCGCCTTTATTTTTCATCCAACGCAGGGCGGCAGACGTATCCAAGCCGCCGGAGAAGGCGATGCCGACTTTGTCGCCGATGGGGAGAGATTGCAGGATGGTATTAGACATTTTTTAAGCTTTTTAGGCATCTAGCCGGCATAAAATCTGCGCGGAGTGCTATTGAATTGATAGTAACTGAATTGCCTCAAGCAAAGTGGCAGATGTAGTGATAGGGCTCGGTGCAGCGGATATCAAACTTGCTGTTGGCTGGGACGCTGAATTGTTCGCCTGCGGAAGATTTCACCCAAACCTCTGAGCCTGCCAATTTGTATTCGCAAAAGCCCGCCACGCATTCCATGATCTCAGCTGCGCCCGTGTTAAACACCAAGCTGCTGGGCAAGATCACCCCGGCAGATTTTTTTGTGCCATCGGCGAGCGTGAAGCTGTGGCTGATGCATTTGCCATCGAAATAGACGTTGGCGGTGGTATCGAGGGTGACGCTGGGGAAGGATGTCGTAGTCATACTGATTCTCTTGTAAACACCAGATTTAAAGGGCGAAGTTCGCAGCAAGCAGGTCTTTGGGAGATTGACAGGTCAGCTGCGGGTAGGCGCTGAAGTCACGATCCGCAGACCACAGTTTGGTGACACCGTTTTCGAGGCAAATCGCAGCAATACGAGCGTCATGAAACTGCGCCCCAATCGTTTGGCCAGATTCAGCCAAACGGCGCAAACTGGCCAGATGCCGTTCACTGGGCATCAGCAACCTTGCACCGGGCTGCGCAAGCAGTGCCTCGATTTGCTCAAATGCCAAAGTGCGCGGCGTGGCTTGCTTGAAGATTTTCGGGTTGGTGACCACTGCAAGAAACTCATGTACGCATACGACTGGGATGCCCCATGGCGCAATGCCCCGCACCAAGTGCTCAATCGCGCTTCGGGCAATCAGGTGAAAAGGGTTGTCACTGCGGTGCGCATAGACCAGAAAATTAGTGTCTAGAGCGATCATTGCTGCGCGGGCCACGAACTAGGGTTGGCTGCCTCGCGCCACTGGCTGGGCTCCAGCAAATGCCCCGCATTCGCAGCCTGCGGATGGAAGCTTAAGTCTGGCCAAACTGTTTGAGCTGCTGGTGTCGCCTTGGGATGAATAGCCATGCGCAAACCAGACTCAATCAATGCTTTTAACGTGGTCTGCTGCGCGCGCGCAGCAGCCTTGGCTTGCTCGAAAAGCGCCTCAGACAACTCGATTGTGGTTTTCATACGGCTCACCCATATTTAAATATGGGCTATATTGTAAATAATTCAAATCACTTGAGCAAGAGCTTCAAATCATCCGCCAAAGCCTGTGCGCCCATGCCGTAGCGGGTATACAGGCGCAGCTTGCCCTGCGTGTCGTAGACGAAGCTGGCGGCGGTGTGGTCGATGGTGTAACTTGTTGGCGTTTTGCCTTCGACTTTTTTGTAGTAAATCTTGAAGGCTTTGGCCAAGGCGGCTGTTTGCTCGGGTGTGCCGCGCAGGGCGGTGAACGTGGGATCGAAGCTTTCCATGTAGGCTTTGAGGACTTGCGGTGTGTCGCGTTCGGGATCGACCGTGACGAAAACTGCGGTGACTTTTTCACCATCTTTCCCGAGGGATTTTTTTACTTCCGCGATTTCAGCCATCGTGGTCGGGCACACATCTGGGCATTGGGCGAAGCCGAAAAATACGATGGGGATTTTGCCTTTGAAATCAGCAAGTGTTTTGGTTTGGCCATTCACATCTGGCAGCGCGAAATCTTTGGCGTAGTCTGCACCCGTCAGGTCAATGCTGCGAAACTCTGGCTTTTTCTCTGCGCAGCCGCTTAAAAGCATGAAAATTAAGCAAATTAGGCCGATAGCCGGCGTAAAACCTGCGCGGAGTGCTATTGATTTCATAGTATTTACAAGATGTAGTGATCCACGAGCAGTGCCGCAAACAAGACACTCAGGTGAATCAGCGAGAAACGAAAAGTCTTGCGCGCCAGCGCATCGCTGTAGTTTTGGAATAGTTTGAAGCCATACCAACAAAACCCGATGCTCAAAATCACCGCCGCCGCCAAATAAATCCAACTGCTCATGCCGTATGCAAAGGGCATCAAGCAAGCGGCAAACAGCACAAAGGTGTAGAGCAAGATTTGCAGGCGCGTGTATTCATTGCCATGCGTCACCGGCAGCATCGGCAAGCCGCTCTTGCGATAGTCTTCCACGCGGTAGAGCGCGAGCGCCCAGAAATGCGGCGGTGTCCAGAGGAAGATGATGAGGAAAAGAATGAGTGCCTCTGCGCCGACATCCCCCGTCATCGCCGCCCAGCCGAGCACGGGCGGCATCGCGCCCGACGCGCCGCCGATCACGATGTTTTGCGGCGTGAGCGGCTTCAAAATCACGGTGTAGACCACGGCATAACCCACGAAGGTGGCGAGCGTGAGCCACATGGTGAGTGGGTTGACGTAGATGTACAGAACGACACAGCCAATCAAACAGAGCAGCGCGGAGAAGATGCCGGTTTGCGTGTCAGACAGCTCGCCCTGCGCGGTGGGCCGCCAAGAGGTGCGGCGCATTTTTGCGTCGATGCCTTTTTCGATCAGCATGTTGAATGCTGCGGCTGCGCCAGAGACAAGCCAGATGCCGAAGCAAGCTACAACCATGAGCTTAATTTCTTGGCCATTGGGCAAACCTGGGACGGCCAACACCATACCAATCAGTGCGCAAAAAACAATGAGCTGAATCACGCGCGGCTTCATCAGCGCGTAGAACTGGCGCGGTTTGCTGGCTGGCGCGGGGGCAATCGGGGTTGAGGCGGCTTCTGTCATAGTCGAGCCCCAATTAGACCAGCTTCAAATGGGATGGCTTGTGTTTCGCAAATTTGTGCTGCGCAGTTTCATCTGTTTGCATGCGCATCAGCGCCGCAATACACACCAGCACCAAGCCCGCAGCGCCACCCGTATGTGACACAGCAGCCAGCAATGGCCAGCCGAGCACCACGTTAGACAGACCCGTGATGAGCTGCCAGAGCAGCAAACCTGCGATCCAAATTGCAGCACGACTCTGGCCTTGCTTGTAAAGCAGCCAAGCCGCATACCCCAGCATGCCGAAGACGATCAATGCAAACATGCGATGCACCACATGAATCGCCGTGAGCGCAGGCAGCGCAATCGACGAGCCATCGCCGCGCGCACCCAGCTCGCGCCAGATTTCAAAGCCTTCGCGGAAATTCATATTCGGCACCCAAGCATCTTGGCATTTGGGAAATTCTGTGCAGGCGAGTACGGCGTAATTCGTGCTGACCCAACCGCCGAGCGCGATTTGTAGCCAAAGCAGTGCAAAACCTGCGAACAAGAGGTTTCTCAAGTTGCGAGTTGCAGAGAAATCACGCGCACCCTGCTCATACTTCACCGCCTGTGCAGCTAAGAGGCTCAGCAAAATCATCGCACCCATCAAATGCATGGTGACGATCGCAGGAAAGAGTTTCATCGTCACAGTGAGTGCGCCGAACGCGCCTTGGATGCAGACCCAGACCAAAGTGATAGTCGGCCAGATGGGATGCACAGCAATATTTTTCGCTGCATCCAAGAGCCCACTGCGAGTACCAAAATGAGAAAGCCCACGCCGCTGGCTAAATAGCGGTGAATCATTTCAATCCACGCTTTCTTGTGCGTCACGGGTCCTGTGGGCATCGCGGCCTGCTCAGCGCTGATTTCAGCTTTTGCACCAATCGGCGAAGCACTGCCATAGCAGCCTGGCCAATCGGGGCAGCCCAGGCCTGAATCGGTGAGTCGCGTGAATGCGCCAAAGAGCGTGAGATCGAAGGTCAGGAAAATCGTGAGCAAGGTGAGCACGCGAAGGCGCGAGGCCATGCTTTGGTTTTTGCCGCGCATCCAGACCCAGAGCAACACCGGCAAAGCGATCAATACGCCCAGCAGCATCAGCTGCAGCACGGGCTCATAGTTATAAAGATCGACTTCGCTGTTCATGGCTTCGCCCCAGAAGCGGCAGGCGCGGAGGAAGTTGACGCAGGCAAGGGCGCAGGAATCATCATCGCCCCCACGCGCCCGGCTTGGTCCCAACTGCCTGAGGCACGCAGCAAGTTGTGCACATCGCGCTTGGCCTTGGCTGCATCCATAACAGCAGGCCAACGCAGCATCAAATTACCGTAAGGATCAACCACATACAAGTGATCAGACAATTGTTGACCTGCCTCGGGCGCAGGCAGCCATTCCTTCAAAGTCGCAGCGCTCACGCGAAACGCCTGCGCATCATTGAGCGGTGCGTGCACTTGCGGTGCAAGCTTTGCATCCACAACAGCAGCATCATCAATCAGCCACACACGCTCAATCCGATCTTTATCGCGCCCCATGACTTCGCGCAACTGGCGCGTCCAGTAAATGCGCTTCTCGCAAGCTGCATCGCATGCGCCACCGCCAATGCTCACCAAGAGCCACTGACCTTGGAGCGACGGCAGCGGCACATTCGAGCCATCAATACGCTGCGCAGCACATAAGGCAAAGGCCGCGTCGGCAGGATCAATTCGCCATAATTTTTACGGCCTTCGGGACGGACGACGTAATACGCGAAATACGAAGCGATCACAGGCGCTGCGCAGGCCAGCATCACGAGCAGCATCTTCACACGACCCGAAAGCTTGCGCCGCTCAGGATCAACAGCGCTGCTTGCGACAGGCAGGCTGTGCACCGTGAGCGTCAGCGGCTCGTCAAGCGCGGTGCTTGCGGCGGGGGGCAATGAGTTGGAACCAGACATACAACACCAAAAAAAGCGCAGACAGCGCAAACCATTGAAACGCGTAACCATGATGCTTGGCCACACCCGTATCGGCAGTAGCCCAGTTGCGCAGCAATACATCGTTACCCTGCTCTGGCGCGATCTGCAGCAAGGCCACGGGCATCAGCTCAAAAGGCAATTGCATCATTGTTTGGGCTTGCGTCTGCGACTGTTGATACGACTTTTGAGGCGGTAGCGCCTGTGAAGGCACTGGCTGCTGCAAAGCAAAATTGATTTCAGGTAGATTTTGCCAAATTCGCGAAGCCCTTGAGGTCTGCTGGGCGCTCGCCATTTGATTTTTCATCTCATAAGCGCGCGAGACCTGCGCCATCACACGCCCCTGCACCGTGACTTGCGCCTGTGTTTGCGGCAAATCAGGCAGGCGATTGCGGTCTTGAAAATCGCGTGCAATCCAACCGCGCTGAACCCAAATCACACGGTTGGAATCAGCCAGCAGCAAAGGCGTCGCCACATAAAAACCCACGCGCTGATTCCCTTGAACTTGCATGGGGCGGTTATCCAGAAACACGGTGTGCTCATGCAGCCAACGGCCTTGCAACTGCATGCGTCGATGCAACCAATCTTGTGTTCTAAATGCTCCTAAATCAATAGCACTCCACGCAGCATTTGTAGCGGCCAACTGCTCATTTTGCTTCAAAATCTGGGCTGCCAACTGCTGCTTGAAGGTAGCGCGTTGCATTTGCCAGACACCCAGCCCGGCAGTCATGCCCATGGCGCAAAGAGCCGCGATCAAGATCAACCATTGCGAGCTGAGCCAAGGCTTTGCTGCATTCACGCGATAATCTCCCGTATGAGTATTATTTTCGCATTGGTCTTCATCGTGATCCTCGGCGCTTTGGCAGCTGCAGGATATTTCATGCTGCGCAGAGGTGGGCAAAGCGAATCGGCAGATTCTTCCGTACAAAATAAACGCATGGTACGCGCGCTCACGGTGCGTATTGGCGTATCAGTGGTGCTGTTCATCTGTGTGCTGCTGGCCTGGAAATTGGGATATATCAACCCGACTGGATTACCTGTGGGGCGATAAGTTCTTGTCGCTCTTGAACAAAAACTAAAAAAGCCGCGCAATGCGGCTTTTTTATTGGCTGCTGTCAGCATTACATCCAATACACCAAGATGTACAGACCGAGCCAGACCACGTCCACGAAGTGCCAATACCAAGCTGCGCCCTCAAAACCAAAATGCTTTTGTGCAGTGAAATGGCCTTTTTGCAAACGCAAAGTGATAAAGAGCAACATCAGCATACCCACGAACACGTGAAAGCCGTGAAAACCGGTGAGCATGAAGAATGTTGAGCCAAAGATACCGGAGCTGAGTTTGAGATTCAAATCAGTATAAGCATGGTAATACTCATAGCCTTGCACGCCGAGGAAAATTGCGCCAAGCACTACCGTGATCCACATAAAACCGATGGTTTTAGCACGCTGACCGGCGATCAAAGCATGGTGCGCAATCGTGAGCGTCACGCCCGAAGTCAGCAACAAAGCCGTATTGATCGTGGGCAACCAGAACGGACCCATCGTTTGGAAGGGCTCAACGATACCGGCTGGCGAAGTGGTCGCGCCGGGCACTTGGCTCGGCCAAGCAGATGTGAAGCCAGGCCACAGAAGTTGATTTTCCAAGCTGCCCAAAGCAGGAATCGAGTGCGAACGCGCCCACCACAGTGCGGAGAAGAATGCGCCGAAGAACATCACCTCCGAGAAAATGAACCAGCTCATGCTCCAACGGAACGACAAATCAATCTTGCGGCCATATTGCCCTGTTTCGCTCTCGGAAATCGCTTCGGAAAACCACTGAAACAACACGACGCCCCACCAAATCAAACCAAACATCAGGGAATATTTGCCCCAGTCGGCTTCGTTGATCCACTGGCCTGCGCCAAGAATCACGAAAAACAGACCAATCGCCGCCATCACAGGATGACGCGAAGGCCCGGGGACGAAGTAATACGGCGTTCCGCCAGAATGTGCTGCGCTCATGTTGTGCTTTCTCCTAAACCCAATATCTCAAAAATCTTGTTTACATCGCTTGCTCGGATTAAACGGCTTTCACCGCCCAATTCACGAGTAAAAGCAAAGCCCCAATAAAAATTGCAACACCCACAAAACCCGCCACGACCACATGGATCGGGTTGAGCTGCTGAGTGTCTTTCTCAAACTCTGCGCCCGAGCGCAAACCCACGAAGCTCCAAGCCACGGCTTTAACGGTGCGCAACATGCTCATGCGCCTTCTTTCTTAGCGGTAACCGAATCCTTGGCTGTTGTCATATCAGCGGGAATTAAAGCGGTGTTTGTCTTGGGCGCAGCGGGCGTTTTACCGCCGACTTCAAAGAAGGTATAGCTCAGCGTAATCGTCGTCACGTCTTTCGGAATTTTGGGATCAATCACAAAAGCCACCGGCCAATTCTTTTTCTCACCGGGTTGTAAGGTGTATTGCTGAAAGCAAAAGCATTCGAGCTTATTGAAATGCGGCGAGGCCTGCTTGGGGGCATAACTCGGAATCGCTTGCGCAGCCATCACGCGATTTTGAATATTTTGAAACTCGTACATCACCGTCATCAGCTCGCCGGGATGCACTTGCAAGCTGCGCTTCTCGGGCTTGAAATCCCAAGGGCCACGTACATTCGCATCAAACTCGACCGTGATCGTGCGGCTTTTATCAACCTGTGTATTCGCAGGAATACTCTTTTTTGCCCCGGGCAATTGTGTCTCGCCTAGAGACAAGATGTTGATGCCCGTGGCTTCACAAATCGCACGATAAATCGGCACGAGTGCATAACTGAATGCCGCCATGCCCAAGCAAACAACGATGAGTTTGCCCGTCATTTTGAGGTTTTCAGTTTTGATCTGCATGACTTTTTTACCGCTCTCAGTCTTCACTTGCCAAAGAAAATCATGCGCACCATGAAACCGACCAAGAACACTGCGACAACCGAAGCCAAAATCAGCCCCGTTCGCAAGTTCTTCTTTCGCATATCTTCAGGTGTGCTCATGATGACCTCCATCACAATTACATCGCCACGACTTTGGTGGCAGAGGCGTTGAGCTTAGGGGGTGTCTCATAGGTGTGGAACGGTGCTGGAGAAGGCACTTCCCACTCCAAGCCTTCTGCGCCTTTGCCATCAGGGTCCTGCCAAGGATTTTGCTTGGCTGGCTCGCCTTTGCCCATCATGGTGGGCAAGACAACAAACAAGAAGAAGTAAACCTGAGCGAAACCAAAAGCAAATGCACCCACAGAAGCAATCGCGTTGAAGTCAGCAAACTGCATCGGATAGTCTGCGTAGCGGCGTGGCATACCTGCAAGCCCCAAGAAGTGCATCGGGAAGAAGGTGATATTGAAGGAAATCAGACTCCACCAGAAGTGAATCTTGCCGCGTGTTTCGTTATACATCACGCCCGTCCACTTTGGCGACCAGTAATAATAGCCCGCGAACAAAGCGTATAGCGAGCCAGCAACTAACACATAGTGAAAATGCGCCACCACGTAATAGGTGTCTTGCATTTGAATGTCCACAGGTGCCATCGAGAGAATCAGGCCAGTAAAGCCTCCGAAGGTGAACACGAAGATGAAGCCGACTGCAAACAGCATCGGCGTTTCAAATGTCATCTCGCCCTTCCACATCGTGGCGACCCAATTGAAAATCTTCACGCCTGTTGGCACAGCAATCAGCATCGTGGCATACATGAAGAACAGTTGACCCGTCACAGGCATGCCGGTGGTGAACATGTGGTGCGCCCACACAATGAAGGACAGAATCGCGATGGATGAAGTGGCATACACCATCGAGGCATAACCAAACAGCTTCTTACGAGCGAATGCTGGGATGATCTGGCTCACGATGCCAAAGGCCGGCAAGATCATGATGTACACCTCGGGGTGGCCGAAGAACCAGAAGATGTGCTGATACAAAACTGGATCGCCGCCGCCTGCGGGGTTGAAGAAGCTCGTGCCGAAATGGCGATCCGTGAGCGTCATGGTGATTGCACCGGCGAGCACGGGCATCACGGCGATCAGCAGGTAAGCGGTGATGAGCCATGTCCACACGAACATCGGCATTTTCATCAGCGTCATGCCGGGAGCGCGCATGTTCAGGATGGTGACGATGATATTGATTGAGCCCATGATCGAGCTCGCGCCCAAGATGTGCATCGCGAAAATACCGGCGTCCATGCTGGGGCCCATTTGCAGTGTGAGCGGCGCATAGAGCGTCCAACCCGCAGCAGGTGCGCCGCCGGGCATGAAGAAGCTGCCCACCAACATCAAAGCGGCAGGAATCATTAGCCAGAAGCTGAAGTTATTCATGCGGGCAAAAGCCATGTCACCAGCGCCGATTTGCAGCGGAATCATCCAGTTCGCAAAACCCACGAAGGCCGGCATGATCGCGCCGAACACCATGATGATGCCATGCATGGTGGTGAATTGATTGAACAACTCAGGGTTCACAAGCTGCAAACCGGGCTGGAACAACTCGGCGCGTATGCCAAGCGCCAACACACCGCCAACCATCAACATCGCGAAGGCAAACAGCAAATACAGTGTGCCAATGTCTTTGTGGTTGGTCGCATAGACCCAGCGTTTCCAGCCCGTGGGAGCATGGTGATGATCGTCGTGGTGATCGTGGCTATGACCGTGATTGTCAAGAACTGCGCTCATGTGTTTGACCTCAATGTATTGCGTGTTGACTGTTGATTACTTGCGTGCAGCTTTGATGTCCGCGGGCTGCACAATTTGGCCGGTTTTATTCGACCAGTTGTTCTTGGTGAACGTAATCACCGCGGCAATTTCGGTATCACTCAATTGCTTCCACGCTGGCATCGCGCCGTTGTTTTGGCCATTGAGCAAAATAGCAACTTGCTTGGCTTTGTCTGCATCGAGTACGACAGCCGAGCCATCCAGCGCCTTGATCGGGCCTGCAGCCTTGCCGGCTGGCGTGTGGCAGGCTACGCAATTGGCGTTGTAGACTTTTTCACCGCGAGCCACTAAGGCAGGCAGCTCCCACACTTTATTCGGATCATCAGCTTTGGCAGCGGCCAGCTTCTTCTGATCGTCAACCCACTTGGTGTACTCTTCGGCAGTGACGACTTTCACGTGAATGGGCATGTAAGCATGCTCTTTTCCACAGAGCTCAGCGCATTGGCCGTAGAAATCGCCTGTTTTCTCAGCACGAAACCAAGTGTCGCGCACGAAACCAGGAATCGCATCTTGCTTCACACCGAAGGCCGGCACCATCCAAGCATGAATCACGTCATTGGCTGTGGTAATAATACGGACTTTTTTGTCGACGGGGACAACGAGTGGATTGTCGACTTTGAGCAAATAGTTATCAGGCACGGTCGTGCCTTTGGGCAGGCCAGAGTCAGACAGTGTGCGGTGCGTGACATCCAGCGTGGACAAAAAGCCCACGCCTTCGCCTTCGCCTTTGATGTAGTCATAGCCCCATTTCCACTGGTAGCCGGTGGCTTTAATCGTGAGATCAGCATTGGTGGTGTCTTTTTGAGCGACCAACACTTTGGTTGCTGGCAACGCCATGAAAATCACGATGATGAAGGGCACGACTGTCCAACCGATTTCAACCCATAGCGGCTCAGCCAGCTCTTGCGCCTTGTGCCCGACACTTTTACGGTGTCTCCAGACCGAATAGAACATGATGCCAAACACCAGCAAAAAGATCACGATACAAATGATCATGATGTACCAGTGCAGCCAATGCTGCTCTTCAGCGATTTTGGTCACGGGTGGGTGCAAATTGAGCTGGCGCACTGCGGGGCCGCCGGGCAAATCATTCACAGCCCAAGCGGCTGTGGAGGCGAACACACCCGCCGACAACATGAGCGTTTGCAACTTGCTGGAGATTTTCTGAATCATCTTGGCTTCTCTCTCACATCTTCAAATACATCAAATCTAAACCCTATGCATCGCCTTAGGTCTGCTGAGAATATCTCTCAAGCAGTACGCAAGGCCATGCGCAATTCTCTGGCCAGATGCGGGCGCAGCTCCGGGCGAATATGCCGCCCGATGTGCACCCTTCTGCCCTGACCCGACAACTCTATAAGTGACTGGTCATGAACATATGGCTCAACACGCACCGTCTCTCGCTTGAATTCTGAGCGCGAGATTTTGCCTGCATGGCTTTGTTCCACCACCAATTGCCCGTCTTGCAACATCAAGCGCTCACCATCTGTCGCGTGACGCGCATAGACGAAGA
Organism: Allobrachymonas sp.; assembly: GCA_012036375.1. GTDB lineage: Bacteria > Pseudomonadota > Gammaproteobacteria > Burkholderiales > Burkholderiaceae_C > JANMDU01. Next base: position 17,093 of record JAAUOI010000018.1, read on the forward strand.
AAGCGATGCCCACCACCGCAAGCTCTGCCCAAGCAAACGGCATGATCATTTTGGCTCCTTGAAACCAAAACATCGTGGCAATACCCAGCGAGACGACGCACAAAGACACATACAGCAAGCCCAGCTGCATTGGCGTGACTGAGCAGTTTTTGAGCAGTCGCCAGTGAAGATGTCCGCCTGCCTCTGTGGCAAAACGAAACTTGGAATTGTTGAACGCGAGTTGTGACACGGCTCTTAGCAAGTGTTGACTGGCGTGGGAACATACCCAATGCCGAGAAAAAATACCGCCTTCCCCGACACCATCTAATTGTAGCGCGGGATAACCCCGCTCTCGCATCGCCACTGGCCAAATCCTCAGAATTTAGATGCGCATTTAAATTTTGGTGCGCCCTTGCGCCAACATCACACGCATGTCGCGCATGGAAATCGCCGACTCATCGCTCATTTTGATGCGCGGCACAGGTTTAAAAGCATGACCATAGATAATTTCAAAGGTCAACTCAATGAGACCTTGACTATTTCGCAGCTTCAGCTCCATCGCTTGTAATAACTGTGTTTTCCAAGCCTTCGTGCGCAGCGCTGCAAAGCGTGCCGGGTGCAAATTGCGCCCTAAGCCCCGCAATTCGTGCAGTGCCCTCTCTGGCGTGGCGAACGCGAGTACGATGCGCTCCATGTCCATCACGGGTTCGGCAAACCCGGTATGCACGAGCAAGTCACCCCAGTCGTGCATGTCCGTCAGCGGATGGCTGGCAGGCGGCCAACCAAGTTGCGTGTAGACCTCATGCAATTCCTTTGCCGTGTCTGGCCCCAGGCAAGAGAACATCAAAAGCCATTGACGGCCAGCATGCGATGCCAAGCTTTCACTGCAGCAGCAGGATCGGGCTCGCTGTGCAGCGCCATATTCGCCCAGACAAGTTGCGCCGCGCCGTCTGCCACGGGCTGCGCCATGGCTTGGGCTTTGCTTTGCAATTTATTCCAAAATGATTGAAGAGCCCCTTGGTTTGCTACTAAAACATGAGCACTCTGCGCAGATTCTATGCCGGCTGGTGCCAGATTTTGATCAGATTTTGGATATAAACCTGCTATTTGAGCATGCAATGCAGCACCAGAATTGAGTGCCCGCCAATTCACCCAGCTCACCGGCTGCTGCTTGATCCACGCAAGGCGCTGCGCCATGCGCTGGCCGACCTCTGTATGCAGCCAAGGACAATTACCTTGCATCGCCTGT